>JASIBJ010000485.1 GCA_030045215.1 Streptosporangiaceae bacterium
AGGTCAGCGGCTCGGCTCCGGTCGTGGTGGTAGCTCCGATCGTGGTGGGGGACGACGTTCCGGCCTACCTCATGACCTTCGGCAGTCCCGACGAGGGCGACAGCGGCGACATGAGCCTGCTCGTGACCGAGCACGCGGCGACTATCTGCGGTGTCATCCTGGGCCGCGAGCGGATCGTGGCTGCGGCCGCCAGGCAGGTTCGTGATGACCTGGTCGAGGGCTTGCTCCTCGGCGGCCGCGAGCGCGGTGAAGTCGGGCGCTGGGCCCGCCATCTCGGCTATGACCCGGCCCGCCAGCACCGGATCCTGGCCGCGGCCGTCGAGGTGGCCGCGTCGGTGCGCGCGGCAGGCAAAGCCGCGCTCGGCCAGCGCGTAGCCACCGCGATCGATCACTTCTTCAGCACCAGGATGCCGGGGGCTATCACCTCGATCAGGGACAGTGAGGTCGTGATCGTGGTGCCCGACGATGGCGACCAGGGCGCCGCCGAGGCGGCGCAGCTCAGCCGGAATTGCCTCGCGAGGATGCGTGAGGTGTTTCCTGAGGCCACGATCACGATCGGGATCGGCGCGTTGTGCCAGGACCCGGCCGAGATCGCCAGGTCCTACGGCCAGGCTCGGCGCACGATCGACGCGATCGTGCGCCTCGGCCGCCAGGGTCAGGTCGTGGCCTTTGAGGATCTTGGCATTCTCCGGCTGCTGTTGCAGGTCCCTGACCTGAGCGAGCTGAGATCGTTCGCCGCGGAGGTGCTCGGCGAACTTGACCGCCAGGACGACCAGCGCGGCACCGAACTGCTCACAACCCTGGCGTGTTATTTCCGGGAGAACAACAGCCCACAGCGAACCGCGCGGAACCTGCACCTGCATCCGAACACGGTCGCCTACCGGATTCGCAGGATCCAGGAGATCACGGGCCTGCGCCTTGACACCTATCGTGACCGGCTGATGGCCCAGGTTGCGATCGAGATTATCGGCGCGACGCAAGGCGGCCTGGAACGAGTGCCGGCCGCTCGCGCCGCTGGCCACGGGCCACGGCCCGCGAGCGCGCCGGTGACCACAAGGACGGTGAGCGCGAACGGGCATCCCACCGCGCTGCCGAGGCCACGCGCCACTATCGGGGCCGCGCGGGGCCGGGCCGGGCGCTGAGGGGCCATCAGCCATGCCATCTCGACAGCCGCTGGACATCGCCCCGCAGCGCAGGACGGAACTGGCCGCCGCGCTCGGCCAGCGAGTGCTGATCTGCGATGGGGCGATGGGCACCATGCTGCACGCGGCGGGCAACTCGCTGGATCGAGCGCTCTGCGAGCTCAACCTGTCTAACCCCGGTCTTGTGAGCACCATCCACGAGAGCTACCTGAGCGCAGGCGCGGACATCCTGCTGACCAACACGTTCGGCGCTAGCCGGCTGCGGCTCGCCGACCAGGGCTTCGCCGGACTCGTGCGGGACATGAATCTCGCCGGGGTCGCGCTGGCCGCACGGGCGCGTGACGAGGCCGGCCGGCAGGCCTTCGTAGCCGGTTCGGTGGCGCCAGCGGTGACCGCCGCCCAGCGTCGCCAGGTGCGGCGCGCCGACCGCGTCGCCGCGCTGCGCGAGCAGATCGAGGCGCTGACCGAGGGCGGCGTCGACGCCCTGATTCTTGAGACATTCGGCTACCTTGAGGAACTGGTCGAGGCCGTCACGGTCGCCGCCGAGATCACCACCGTCCCGATCATCGCTCAGGCGACGTTCGCAAGCGACGGCCGGACACCCGGAGGAGAGAGCCCGCGAGAGGTGGCCAGCGTGCTGAGCAGGCTGCCTATTGCGATGCTGGGCACGAACTGCACGCTCGGACCGCAGGGTGTGCTGTCGGTCGTCGAAGCGCTCGTTCAGCACACGATGCTGCCGGTGAGTGCGCAGCCAAACGCCGGGCTCCCCCGCCGGGTGAGCGGCCGCCGTTTTGAGTATCACGTCGACGGCGCTTACTTCGCCCGCTACGCCCGTCGCGCCGTCGAAGCCGGCGCGACGCTGGTAGGCGGCTGCTGTGGTACCACTCCGACTCAGATCCAGGCGGTCGCGGATGGTATTTCGGGGATGCGCCCGGCCAGGGCATCCACGGCAGTCGTGCCAGCGCGCCAGGAGCAGCTGGTCACGCTCTCCGGCCCCGGCACAGGCCTGGCCGAGCGCCTGGCCGCCGGCAGCTTCGTGACCGCCGCCCTGATCGCGACTCCGCTCGGAGGGGCGGCCGACGAGGCCGCGGATCGGGTAGCGGCGCTCAGCGAACTCGGGGTCGAGATCTTCTTCATCGCCTCGCGGCCGAGCCCGCGCGCACAGCTGAGCTCCATCGACCTGGCGTTCGCGTTGCAGCAGCGGGTCAGCGTTGAGACGATCGCCACCGTCACCACCTGGGACAAGACGATCATGGCCCTGCAAGCCGATCTGCTGGGGGCGAATGCGCTCGGCATCAGGAATCTCGTCTGCGAGACCGGCAATCCTCCCCTGATCGGCGACTACCCGAACGTCGACGGGATCTGGGAGGTGGACTCGGTCGGGCTGGTGGAACTCGTTGACGGCCTGAACCGCGGCGTCGACTGCAACGGCCTGCCGCTGGCGGCCAAGACCTCGTTCCTGGCCGGCGCGAGGTTCAATCCGGGCGCCGCCGATCTCGGCGCCGAGATCGCCCGGACGCTGAGCAAGATCGAGGCGGGCGCGAAGTTCCTCATCAGCCGCCCGGTCTATGAGCTTGGCCCGCTGCAGCGGGTGGTGGCCGCGCTGTCCGGCCAGAAGATCCCCATCCTCGCGTGCGTCTCGCCGCTGCGGAGCTTCGAGGAGGCCGATTACCTCGCGCACGAGGTACCGGACATCACTATCCCGCCCGAGGTACTCCAGGTCATGGAGCGGGCAGGCCTGCACGCGCCGGCGATCGGGATCGAGGTGGCCGCACGGTTGCTGGCCGAGGCCCGGCCGCTGGTACAAGGTATCGTGCTCGCGATCCCCGAGATCAGTACGGCCGACCTGAGCCGGCTGCTGACCGCTGCCGGCTGACGCTCCCGCGGTTGTCCTCCGGCCACAACCCGCCGATAACGACGTTGTGGAGGCCGATGTTGATCGGCCCCGTGCCGACTGCGCATCCTGAAGATCGAATCCTCCAGGCCGCCGGGCTGGTCCGGCACCGGCGGGGATTGCCCAGGGAGCCAGCGTGAGCAAGCCACGCGACCCGCTGCCGGAGGGATCGGCGCAGTCGGCGCCGCCGCGCCCCGTCTGCCCGCGAGTTACCGCACGGTCGATGTACAAGCTGCACCGGCTGCTCCAGCCCGGCGCCGGGTTCCGTCGGCTCGCCGGCTGGCTCGAGGACAGGCCGTGGGCGCGCGCGGTGTTCACGGCCGCGGAGAAGGAGGTCAAGCAGGGCCTGTTCGGCTGCCGGATGTGCGGCCAGTGCGCGCTGCCGGTGACAGGCTATGCCTGCCCGATGACCTGCCCGAAGCAGCTCAGGAACGGCCCGTGCGGCGGGGTGGGGGCTGACGGCTCGTGCGAGGTCTACCCGGCCAGGCAGTGCGTGTGGGTGCGCGCCGTCGAGCGTGCCGCCCGCGAGGGCCGATCTGAGGATCTGCTGCTGCTCCAGCGCCCGATCGACCACAGGCGATGGGAGCAGAGCTCGTGGCTCAGTTACTGGCAGGGCAGGGACGAGCACTTGTGGACAGGCGACGACGGCCTTGCGGCGCCCGTGCCTCTGCACGTCCTTGACGGACCAGCCGGGAAGTGACGGGTCCGTGAGCCGGTCTGCAGACACGATCGGCGCCGGCCGAGAAAACCGCACCGCCGCGCCGTCGGGAGCCTTCCGCTCGGCCCTGGCCAGCGGGACCTTCACGGTCACAGCCGAGATAGGGCCGCCGCGCGGCGCGGATGCCGAGGTAATCAGGGAGAAGGTCATCCCGTTGCGCGGATGGGTGGCGGCAGTCAACATCACCGACAACCAGAGCGCGGTGGTCAGGTTGTCCAGCTGGGCGGGCAGCCTGGTCGCGCAGGCGGCCGGGGTGGAGCCAATCATGCAGCTCACCTGCCGGGACCGTAACCGCATCGCGCTGCAGTCAGAGCTGCTGTCGGCCTCCGCGATGGGCATACCGAATATCCTGGTCATGACCGGTGACCATCCGCGGTTCGGCGATCACGCCGATGCCAAGCCGGTGTTTGACCTCGATAGCGTGCAGCTGCTCTGGGTCGCGCGGACCATGCGTGATGAGGGGAGGCTGCTGTCCGGCCGGGTTCTCGGCCGCCCGCCCAGCTGGTTCCTCGGCGCGGTCGAAAACCCGTCCGCGCCGCCCGTGGCCTTCCGCGCCGCCCGGCTCGGCAAGAAGGTAGCCGCCGGAGCCCAGTTCGTGCAGACGCAGTACGTCTTCGACGTCGATGTGTTCGCGGCCTGGATGCAGCGGGTTCGCGATCTCGGCCTGCACGAGCGCTGTCACATCCTGGCCGGGGTCGGGCCGATCATGTCGGTACGTGCGCTCACGCACCTCCAGCACCACGTGCCGGGAGTACACATCCCGTCCGACACCGTTCGCAGGCTGCTGGCCGTGCCCACGACGCGGACGGCCGACGAGGGGATCAGGGTGTGCGTCGAGACGATTGCGAGGATCAGGGAGATACCAGGGATCGCCGGCGTACACGTCATGGCGGTCGGCAACGAGCTGCGCATTCCGGAGATCCTGCGGCTCGCAGGCATGCGCCAGGCGCCGCCGCCCGCCGGGCCGGCCGCCGGCAGTCCGGCCGGCGCCAGCCAGCGAGGAGCCGGACATGCAGATTGACATCCGGCCGGTACGCCGGATGCGCGGCGCGGATCCGCTCAGGATCACTGACATGCTGGAGCCGGTGGTCGACGCGCTCGCGGCGAGTGCCCTGGACCTGTCCCGTGT
>JASIBJ010000486.1 GCA_030045215.1 Streptosporangiaceae bacterium
CTCATCGCGGTGAACGTGCTGATCCTCGCGGCCATCGGGGCCGACCTCGCGCTCGCGGCCGGGGTGGCGCAGCTTCGGCTCAGCCGGGACGGTGATACGAGGCTCTTGCTCGGCAGCAGCGGCACCGTCACGCTGACGATCGAGAATCCGGGACGCCGGCCACTGCACGGGGTGGTCAGGGACGCCTGGCGGCCGAGCGCGGGCGCCGCACCGGGCCGGTCGCGGGTCAGCATTCCGGCCGGAGGCCGGATCACGCTGAGGACCACGCTCACGCCGCAGCGTCGCGGAGACACCTCGCCGGA
This sequence comes from Streptosporangiaceae bacterium, assembly GCA_030045215.1. The sequence goes on from JASIBJ010000486.1 coordinate 303, forward strand.
CCGGGTCACGGTCCGGTCCCTGGGTCCGCTCAGGCTGGCCGGACGCCAGGGACACCACGAGGTGCCGTGGTCGGTTCGCGTGCTGCCGCCATTCCTCAGCCGCCGGCACCTGCCCGAGAAGCTGGGCCTGTTGCGCCAGCTCGACGGCCAGCACCGAGCCCTCGTTCGCGGTCAGGGCAGCGAGTTCGACTCGCTGCGCGAGTACGTCCTCGGTGACGACGTCCGCTCGATCGACTGGAGGTCGACGGCCCGGCGGTCGGAGGTGATGGTACGGACCTGGCGCCCGGAGCGGGACCGGCGCATCGTGCTCGTGCTTGACACCAGTCGAACGGCAGCCGGCCGGGTCGCGGGCGTGCCGCGTCTCGACGCCTCCATGGACGCATCGCTCCTGCTCGCCGCGCTGGCGACGAAGGCGGGCGACCGGGTCGACCTGCTCGCCGTGGACCGCAGGGTGCGGGCCAGGGTCGTCGGCGCGAGCCGGTCAGGAACGCTCGCCGCGCTCAGCGACGCGATGGCTCCGCTGGATGCCGAGCTGGTCGAGTCCGACGCCGGGGTCCTGGCCAGCTCGGTGCTGGACATCGCCAGGCAGCGCTGCCTGATCGTGCTGTTCACCGATCTGAACCGGGCGGTCATCGAAGAGGGCCTGCTGCCGCGGCTGCCCGCGCTGGCGTCGCGGCACCGGATCCTGGTCGCGGCGGTCGCCGACCCGCGAGTGATGGAGATGGCCGCCGGCCGGGGCAGGGCGACGGCGATCTATGCCGCGGCGGCAGCGGAACGGGCCAGGGCCGAGCGGACTCGGGCGTCGGCCCTGCTGCGGCGTCACGGCGTGCAGGTTGTCGACGCGGTGCCGGAGAGCCTCCCGCCGGCCCTGGCCGACGCCTACCTCGGGCTGAAGGCGGCCGGCCGACTCTAGCCGGACGCGGGCATCACCCGGTAACCGGCAGCACGTCGGGCGCTTCGGCGATATCGGCCGACAACCCGGCCCCGGCCGCGCGACCGCCCACGCCAATCACATAGCCGATGAAGGCCGTGACGACGACTCCGCCGATCAGGATTCTGGCCCACGCGGGCAGCGAGGACGGCGTCACGAAGGCTTCGATTGATCCCGACACCAGCAGCGTGACTATCAGCCCGAGCGCGATCGTGATCGCTGCCCGGCCCTCTTCAGCCAGCGCCTGGCTTCGTGGCCGGGGACCGGGATCGATAATGCTCCAGCCCAGCCGCAGCCCGGCGGCGCCGGCCAGGAACACCGACGACAGCTCTAGCATCCCGTGCGGCAGGATCAGGGTGAAGAACTCCGCCCCCCTGCCATGGGTGATCATCACCGCCCCGGCCGCTCCGATGCCCAGGGCGTTGTACATGAGCAGGAACAGCGTCGGGAGTCCGAGCACGATGCCGGAGATCAGCATCAGCGCGGCCAGGAGCGAGTTGTGCGTCCATACCTCCGAGCCGAACGACTGCCCGCTGTACTGCGAGTAGTACTGGCGGAACTCGTGGTTGACGTAATAGGCCTGCTGCTGGGGCGGGCCCGCCAGGCCGGTCATCGCCACCGGCGACCTGGCCAGCCACCAGCCGACGAGGACTGCCAGCGCGAGCGACCCCGCGACCGTCGCCAGCCACCACCAGCGAATCCGGTACGCCGCGAGCGGGAATGAGACGGCGAAGAACCGGGCCACCGACCGCCACGCCGAGGCGTGCGCACCGCCGACGGCTGCTGCCCGGGCCCTGGCCACGGTGGCCGACAGCCGCGCGACCAGCGCCGGGTCATGCCCGGCCGATCGCAGTTGCGACAGGTGGGTGGCCGTCCGCTGATAGAGGGCGACCAGTTCGTCGACCTCGGCCCCGGAAAGGACCCGGCGGCGCCGGACCAGTGCATCGAGCCGGTCCCACTGAGCCTGGTGCGCGGCAACGAAGGCATCCACGTCCACGGCAGGAGACTACTGGGCTCCGCGGTCGATACTCTTGCCCCTGAATGATCCGATCGGGCCAGGCCGGGGCGGAGGCTATCGTGACCGATGTCGTCACTGGCGACGCCGTCGTCCTTGACGTGTCGGCGGCCGCCTTCCCGAGCCGGATGGCGGCACGGCTGATCGACATGGTCATCCAGCTGATCGTGCTCGGCCTGATCCTCTTCGTGGTCTTCCAGGCGGCCGGCACCGTGAACCCTGACGTTGTCCTCGCGACAGTCACCGTGACCCTGGTCCTGGTCATTGTCGGCTACCCGACGATCTTCGAGACACTCAGCCGGGGCAAGACCTTCGGCAAGATGGCGCTGGGACTGCGAGTGGTCGCGGATGACGGCAGCGCCGTGCGATTCCGGCAGGCCCTGATCCGCGCGCTAGCCGGGATCTTCGAGATCTGGACCCCCTTGCTGGCGCCGGTCGCCTTGATTACCTCGATGGTCTCGGCGAAGGGCAAGCGGCTCGGCGACATGTTCGCCGGCACCTACGTCATTCAGGAACGCGTGCCGAAGCGCCGGAACCTGCCCGCAGAGTTCGCGGTTGTCCCAGCACCGCTGGCTGGATGGTCCATGCAGCTCGAGCTGTCTGCCCTCTCCGACCGCGATGCCGAGGCGGCCGGGAGCTACCTGCGCCGCTTCTATGACCTGCGGCCGGCCGCCAGGGACGCGCTCGGCCTGCAGCTTGCCGCGACGGTCGCCGCCCAGGTGAGCCCGCCACCGCCGCCCGGCACTCCGCCCGCGGCATTCCTCGCCGCCGTGCTGGCCGTCCGCCGCTATCGCGAGCACGCCCGGCTCTCAGCCCAGCAGACTGTTCCGGGCACAAGCGCTGCACCATCACCGCCCGCCGCGGCACCAGCTGCAGCACCGCCCGCCGCAGCACCAGCTGCAGCACCGCCCGCCGCGGCACCAGCTGCAGCACCGCCCGCCGCGGCATCAGCGCCGCCGACTCCCGCACCGCCGGCCGCGGCGCAATCCGGCCAGCCCGGCGGCCACGCTCCCCCGCGCTGAGCGCTACGAGCCCTGGCGCCACGACTCGAGGTAGGCGCGCTGCGCCGCGGTGATGTCATCGATGCGCGTGCCGAGCGAGGCAAGCGTCAGCCTGGCTATCTCGGTGTCGATCGCCGTGGGCATGTCATAGACGCCGGGCGCCAGCCTCGGCTCGGACGCGATCCTGGCCAGGGCGAGCGCCTGGGCCGCGAAGGACAGGTCCATGACCGCGGCCGGGTTGCCCTCAGCCGCGACCAGGTTGACCACCCGGCCCTCGGCCAGCAGGATCAGCCGGCGGCCGCTGTCCAGCACGTACTCGTCCGCGTGCGGCCGGACCGAGGGGTTCACTTCGACGGCCATGTCGGCCAGGGCCCTGACATCGATCTCGATGTCGAAGTGGCCTGCGTTGGCCAGCAGAGTTCCGTCGCGCATCACCCGCAGGTGCTCGGCGGCGACCACGTCCTGCGAGCCCGTGGCGGTGATGAACAGCTCGCCGACCGCGGCCGCCTCGGCCATGGGCAAGACTCTGAAGCCCTGCATGATGGCGGCCAGGGCCCGGACCGGGTCCACCTCGGTGACGATGACCTGCGCGCCGAGGCCGCGGGCGCGCTCCGCGATGCCCGAGCCACACGGGCCGAACCCGGCCACGACCACGTTCTTGCCCGCGACCAGGGTGTTGGTGGCGCGCAGGATGCCATCAAGCACCGACTGGCCGGTGCCGTACTTGTGGTCGATCATGCGCCGGATCGCCGAGACGTCGGCTGCCATCATGGCGAATCCAAGCGACCCAGCCGCCGCCATCCGCTGAAGCCGCGCCGCCCCGGTCGACGTCGCCTCGCATCCGCCGAGGACCGCCTCGGCCAGTTCCGGCCGCGCGTCGTGCAGCGTATTGACCAGGTCGCAGCCGTCGTCCAGAACAAGGTCGGGCGCGCAATCCAGGACACGGTGGATGTGCTCGTAGTAGGTGTTACGGTCCACGCCCGACCGCGCCTGAACGGTGACTCCGGGCTCGCCCGCCAGCGCTGCGGCGATGTCGTCCTGCGTGGACAGAGGATTCGAGGCGGCCAGGTAGACCTGCGCGCCACCAGCCGTCAGCACCCGGACCAGAGCCGCAGTCTCCGCGGTCACATGCAGGCACGCGGCCACCCGCAGTCCCGAGAACGGCAACTGCTGGGCGAATGATGCGCGCAGCATGCCGAGCACCGGCATCGCCCGCTCAGCCCACGCAATCCCAGGCCGCCCGGCCAGCGCCAGCCCTGGGTCGGCCACGTCGGATGGCGGGCCGGGCGCTCGCTCGCGCGAGCCGCCCGGCCCCGCCCCCGCGTCAGTACCGGTAGTGGTCGGGCTTGTACGGGCCATTGACCGGAACGCCGATGTAGGCGGCCTGCTCCTTGGTCAGCTCGGTCAGGCGCACGCCGAGCGCGTCCAGATGCAGCCTCGCCACTCTTTCGTCGAGGTGCTTGGGCAGCACGTGCACGCCGAGCGGGTACTCGCCGGTCTTGGTGAACAGCTCGATCTGCGCGATGACCTGGTTGGTGAAACTGTTGGACATCACGAAGCTCGGGTGACCGGTGGCGTTGCCGAGGTTCAGCAGCCGGCCCTCGGACAGGATGATCACGGCGTGCCCGTCAGGGAACGTCCACTCGTCCACCTGCGGCTTGATGTTCGTCCTCTTGATGCCGGGCAGCCGGGCCAGTCCAGCCATGTCGATCTCGTTGTCGAAGTGGCCGATGTTGCCGACGATCGCCTGGTGCTTCATCCGGCTCATGTGCTCGGCGGTGATGATGTGGAAGTTGCCGGTCGCGCTGATGAAGATGTCCGCAGTCTCGACGACGTCCTCGAGGTGCGCGACCTGGAAGCCGTCCATCGCTGCCTGCAGCGCGCAGATCGGGTCGATCTCGGTCACGATCACCCGCGCGCCCTGCCCGCGCAATGACTCCGTGCAGCCCTTGCCCACATCGCCGTACCCGCAGACCACGGCCGTCTTGCCGCCGATGAGCACGTCGGTCGCGCGGTTGATGCCGTCGACCAGCGAGTGCCGGCAGCCGTACTTGTTGTCGAACTTCGACTTCGTGACCGAGTCGTTGACGTTGATCGCGGGGAAACGAAGCGTCCCCGCGTTCGCCATCTCATACAGCCGGTGCACGCCCGTGGTGGTTTCCTCCGTGACGCCCTTGATCCCGGCTGCGATCGCGGTCCATTTGCCCGGCGTTTCCTCGAGGGAACGAGCCAGGACCGACAGGATCACCTGCCACTCCTCTGGGTCGTCATCGCGAGCAGCAGGGACTTCTCCGGCGGTCTCGAACTCCGCGCCCTTGTGCACGATCAGGGTCGCGTCCCCGCCGTCGTCAAGCAGCATGTTCGGGCCCGGCTGCCCCGGCCAGGTCAGCGCCTGCTCCGTGCACCACCAGTACTCCGGGAGCGTCTCGCCCTTCCAGGCGAAGACCGGGATGCCCTTCGGGTCATTGGGTGTGCCGTCGGGACCGACAACGACGGCCGCAGCCGCGTGGTCCTGCGTGGAGAAGATGTTGCACGAGGCCCAGCGCACCTCCGCGCCGAGAGCGGCCAGCGTCTCGATCAGCACGGCGGTCTGGATCGTCATGTGCAGGGAGCCGGTGATCCGCGCGCCTGCCAGCGGCTTGGAATCGGCGTATTCAGCCCGGACGGCCATCAGGCCCGGCATCTCGTGCTCGGCCAGCCGGATCTCCTTGCGGCCGAAGTCGGCCAGCAACAGGTCGGCGACCTTGAACGGAACTGTCTCAGCGGGCATTCGCGCTCCTCAGCGTCGGTGGTCCGGGCTCCAGCCGAGCCCTTACTATGCGGCCCGGCACCGGGCCGCAGCACGACCGTATGACAGCGTCATGCCCGCTCGCACGCCCAGGGCACTGTTCCTGACAACAAAATGTTAGATTTAGACCATGAGAATCGCTGCGGCGGCTGAGCACCTCGACATAACCCCGCGAATGCTGCGCTACCGCGAAACCCTGGGGCTGCTGCCGGCGCTACGGCAGCGCCGCGCCCGGTCTGGCCAAGCCCGGCTGTCCGCTCGCCCGGCATCCGATCGGGCCGGCGGCCACCGCCAGTTCACCGACGCCGACATGGCGGCCGTGGCCCTGGGCCTGTCGATCGAGCGCCGCTACGACATCAGCCCGGTCGCGCTCGCCTTCGGGATCCTCGTCCTCGCCGACCCGCGAGTGCGAGCCGAGGTCGCCGAGTTCGGGCGCCGCATCGGCCGGATCCAGCCGCCACCGGCCCGCGCCCTCGACTTCGAGCAGGAGCGCGCCCAGCGCCTGCTCAGCCTGGGCGCGCGGCCCGCCCCGCGCCGCGACTAAGCGGGTAGCCCGCTCCCCTCGCAGCCGATCCCAGCGACGGGGCAGCTGCTGCCATCTGCTGCGGCCATTGACGGTCCGGGCGGATTCCCTCATTGCCGGAAATCGGCGCCTGACGGCGCACCTCGCGGACATTCCCTCACAACCGGTGAACTCCGGCCGACCGGCAACCCCGGCCGCGCGGACGAACCCGGCGCCGGCAACCATGCCCGGATGGCACGCGCACAGACACTGCCAGGCGCTGCGCCGCCCCCGCAGGCGGGCCAGCAACCTGAGCCATGGCCGCCCGGCCCGCTCGCGGGACGGTATGCCGAGACGGCGGCGATGGTCGTTCTCTTTCTGGTTCCCTACCTGGGCTTGTCGGCCGCCTTGCGCCCGCTCGCGCCGATCATCTCTGCGCAACTGCATATGAGCCTGCAGACGGTCAGCCTGGCTTCGGGCCTGGCGAATGCCGGCTATGCGGTCGGTACGGTGCTGGCGGTGCAGCTCGCCCAGCTCCTGCGGCAGCGGCGACTACTGGTCGTCTACGCCAGCGGTCTCGTGCTGGGCTCGGTGCTGGCGGCGGCGGCGACGGGCCCCGGCATGTTCATCGCCGGGCATGTGCTGCAAGGCCTGTGTACCAGCATGCTGCTGATCGCGGCCGCGCCGCCGCTGTTCCTCGGCTTCCCTGCGGCCAAGCTGCGCTGGACGGCCGTGATCTTCGACTTGTGCATCTTCGGCGCCGTCGCCGCCGGACCCCTGGTTGGCGGTGCCCAGGCCTCGTTCCATGCCTGGCGGCCGCTGTTCTGGATCGTCGCGGGCATAGCCGCCGTCGGACTGCTGCTGTCGCTGCTGACGTTCCAGGATGCCCCGCCCGCTGACCGCAGCGCCCCGAGAGATGTCCCGGCCATCGCGCTCGCCGCCGTCGGCTCGATCGCGGCCTTCTGGGGCACATCCGAGCTGCTCACGCACCACTTCCTTGACCCCGTCGCCATCGTGCCGCTGCTGGCGGGCCTCTGCCTGATCATCATCCTGTGGGTTTACCAGTACCGGGCCCCGCGACCGCTGCTGACGGTGCGCGCCCTGGCCAGCACGATCCCGGTCAGCGGCATTGTGGTCGCGATGTGCGCGGCGGCCGCGTCGACTTCGGCGATCCTTTTGACTGCCACGATCCTGACCTCGCACTACACCCCCCTGCATCTTGGCTTGCTCTTCGTTCCCGAACTGATCGCGGCGGTGGCCATCGCGTTCGTGTTCGGGGCTGTCTTCTCTCGGCGGCTGATCCATTACTTCGCGCTGACCGGGCTGTTGTTCCTGGCCGCCGGGATCGCGGTGCTGACGATCACGATCCCGCCCACCACGACCCTGGCCCTGACCGGATCAGGCCTGATCGGCGTCGGCATCGGCGCCTCGGTCACCCCGGCCCTGTTCCTGGCGGGGTTCTCGCTTCGCTCGGCCTCGATCCAGCGCGTGTTCGCCATCCTCGAGCTGCTGCGAGCCGTGGCCGCGTTCATGGTCACCCCCATCCTGCTGTATTTCGCCACCAGCCTGACCGGCGCGACGACAGCGCAGACGGGCACCACCCTCTGGATCTGCTTCGGGCTGGCCGTCGGCGCCGCGGTCGTCGGCATCGGCCTGTACGCGCTCGGCCGGGTCCGGCCGCCGGCGCCAGCATTGAACATCTGGATGAGCGGCCAGGAACCG
>JASIBJ010000487.1 GCA_030045215.1 Streptosporangiaceae bacterium
AAGCTGGAGACCGGGGAGTGGCTGCTGGCCTGGACCACCACGCCGTGGACGCTGCCCTCGAACGAGGCCGTCGCGGTCGGTCCGGACATCAGCTACAACGTCCTGGAGAAGGACGGCGAGCGCTACATCCTGGCCCGCGACCGGCAGGCCGCCTACGAGCGCGAGCTGGAGGGCGCGGCAATCGTCGAGTCGCTGACCGGCGCTGACCTCGTGGGCCGCACGTACGAGCCGCTGTTCGACTACCTCTCCGACACGGCCAGGTTCGGCACCGAGGGCGCGTTCCTGGTGATCTCCTCGGACGAGGTCACCACCGAGGACGGCACCGGCGTGGTGCACATGGCGCCCGCCTATGGCGAGGCCGACGCCGATGCGTGCAAGGCGGCCGGGATCCCGACCGTGCTGACCGTCGACGAGCATGCGCAGTTCACGAGCACGGTGCCGGACTTCGAGGGCTTGCACGTCTTCGACGCCAATCCCGGCATCACGGCGAAGCTCGCCGGCCAGGGCAGTCTGGTTCGCGCGGAGACCTATACCCACTCCTACCCGCACTGCTGGCGGTGCCGTAACCCGCTGATCTACAAGGCGGTGTCGAGCTGGTTCGTTGAAGTGACCAAGTTCAAGGACCGGATGGTCGAGCTGAACCAGCAGATCACCTGGGTACCCGAGCACGTCAAGGACGGTCAGTTCGGCAAGTGGCTGGAGAACGCCAGGGACTGGTCGATCAGCAGGGACCGGTTCTGGGGGTCCCCGATCCCGGTCTGGCGCAGCGACGACCCGAACTACCCGCGCACGGATGTCTACGGATCGCTGGACGAGCTCGAGCGCGACTTCGGGGTCAGGCCGGCCGACCTGCACCGGCCGGGCATCGACGACCTGACCCGGCCGAACCCGGACGATCCGACCGGCAAGTCAACCATGCGCCGGGTACCCCAGGTGCTGGACTGCTGGTTCGAGTCCGGGTCGATGCCGTTTGCTCAGGTGCACTACCCGTTCGAGAACGCTGACTGGTTCGAGAGCCACTACCCTGGCGACTTCATCGTCGAGTACATCGGCCAGACCCGCGGCTGGTTCTACACACTGCACGTGCTGGCCACGGCACTGTTCGACCGTCCCGCGTTCCGTAGCTGCGTGAGCCACGGCATCGTGCTCGGCAGCGACGCGCAGAAGATGTCCAAGAGCCTGCGCAACTACCCGGACGTGAACGAGGTGTTCGACACCTACGGCTCGGACGCGATGCGCTGGTACCTCATGTCCAGCCCGGTGCTGCGCGGCGTCAACCTGGTCGTGAACGAGCCGGGCATCAGGGACGCCGTCCGCCAGGCGATCCTGCCGCTGTGGAACTCGTACTACTTCTTCGCCCTGTACGCCAACGCCGAGAACTACCAGGCCGAGGCATCCACCGCGAGCGAGCACGTGCTGGACCGCTACATCCTGGCCAAGACCAGGGCCACGGTCGAGCAAATGTCGGCGCTGCTTGACGAGTACAGCGTGCCGACGGCCTGCCAGGCGCTGCGCGACTTTCTCGAGGGCCTGACCAACTGGTACATCCGCCGCTCGCGTGACCGGTTCTGGGCCGGCGACAAGGCGGCCCTTGACACCCTCTGGACGGTACTCGAGGCCATCACCCGCGCGGCCGCGCCGCTGCTGCCGCTGACCACCGAGGCGATCTGGCGCGGCTTGACCGGCGAGCCGAGCGTGCACCTCGCCGACTGGCCCGAGCTGTCGGGCTGGCCGGCCGATGCCGAGCTTGCGAGCGCGATGGATCTGGTCCGGGCCGTGTGCAGCACCGCGCTTGGCCTCCGCAAGGCGCGCCAGCTGCGGGTCAGGCTTCCGCTCGCGCGGCTGACGGCCGGCCATCCGGACGCAATGTCACTCGCCCCCTACACCGACCTCATCGCCGATGAGGTCAACGTCAAGGAGGTCGAGCTGGTCACCGATCCGGCCGTGCTCGGCACCTTCGAACTCGCGGTTAACCCCCGCGCGCTCGGGCCGCGCATCGGCGCCAAGGTGCAGGAGGTCATCAAGGCCGTCAAGGCGGGGAACTGGGTTCGCCAGGGTGACTCGATCACGGCGGCGGGAGTCGACCTCAGCGACGGCGAGTACGACCTGCGCCTGGTGGCGGCGGACCCGGAGTCGACGTCGGCCCTGCCGGGAGGCGTCGGGCTGGTCACGCTGGATACCGTCGTGACCCCTGACCTCACCGCCGAAGGTACCGCCAGGGACGTGGTGCGGACGGTCCAGCAGGACAGACGGGACGCGGGGCTCGCCGTTACCGACCGGATCCGGCTCACCGTCGGCGCCGACGGCGCGGTCGCGGACGCAGTCCGTGCGCACTCGGCGTTCATTGCCGGCGAGACGCTCTCGGTCGACGTGACCGTCGTCCCGGCCACCGAGGTGTCGGCCCCGGCTCAGCCCGTCGGCGACGGCGGCTCGGTCAAGGTTAAGGTCACGCCGGCCTGAGGCGCCGATCGCCTTGCCTGCGCCGTCGCCGCGCTTAACGCCGTGAGCACTGGGTAACATCCGGGCTTGCGAAACCGCAGGGCAGCTTCGGCAGCTGGCCGGAGTCATCGGCGCCGGGACGGAGAGGCGATGCCGGCTCAGCACCACGGCGACGCGACGCCGTTCGTGCCTGGCCGCGACGCGGACATGGCCCATCTCGCCAGCGCCGCGCAGTCGTGCCGCGGATGCGACTTGTTCGAGCGCGCCACCCAGGCCGTATTCGGAACCGGGCCGGTACCGGCGCCGCTGATGCTGGTCGGCGAACAGCCCGGTGACGCGGAAGATCGTCAGGGCAGGCCGTTCGTCGGACCGGCCGGGCGGGTGCTTGACCGGGCACTGACCGACGCGGGCATCCCGGCCAGCGAGCCTTACGTCACGGGCGCGGTCAAGCACTTCCGCTGGCGGCCGGATCCGCATGGCGGCAAACGGCGCCTGCACCAGCGTCCCGACGCGTGGCAGGTCAGGGCCTGCACGCCGTGGCTCATCGCCGAAATCGAGCGGGTGAATCCCCGGTTGCTCGTGACCCTCGGCGCGATCGCAGGCCAGGCTTTGTTTGGCAGTTCATTCCGCGTCGGCACACAGCGGGGCCACCGGATCCGGTGGCCACCCCGTACCCAGGCCGAACTAGGCTGCCAGGCCGAACTGCTCGTCGTCGCCACAATCCACCCGTCCGCCGTGCTGCGGGCCGACAATCGAGATGCCGTTTACGCGGGGTTCGTCGAGGACCTGCGCGAGGCGGCGAGAATACTCAGCCAGACATGAACCGGCAGGCGTAGTCCGCGCGCGGCGAGAGGGGCCCCATCGCGGGCGGGAATCGGGGCGGTCAGCGCCTGCCGCAGCCCCCGCCCGCCGCTGCAGTATCCCCCCGGGACCGCCCCCTAATGGGCCATTCCGGTTGAGCAGCAGGTGCTGCTGTGTTGCGCTGTTGTCCTGAGCTGGGCGCG
>JASIBJ010000050.1 GCA_030045215.1 Streptosporangiaceae bacterium
GTACCGGAGGGAATAGTCGGAGCGTTCGCAGACGATTCGGCTGCGAGACCGCGCGATGCAAATGCAATGTCTCGCAGCGACTTGAATAGCATCCCGGAATGATCTGCAACGTCTCCGGCCATTGCGGAGCGGGCAGGTTTGATGTGACGTGAGCCGGGAGATGCTCTGGCCCGATGCGCCCGTTGACGGGAGGAAGCGTCGCGCTGTCACGACGGAGGGAAGTGTCCATGACAAGCCGACCGGCCGCAGCCGCCGGGCTGAGCTTCGAGCGTGACGTCCGTCCTATGTTTCGCGGCAAAGATCACGACTCGATGCTCAAGCACATCGACCTGTGGTCTTACAGCGACGTCAGGGCACACCAGGACGCGATCCTCTCGCGCCTCCGCGACGGCACGATGCCCTGCGACGGGGCGTGGACGCCGGAGCGCGTCGCCGTGTTCCAGCGTTGGATCGCCGACGGGTCGGCGCCCTGACGACACCCCGTGATCTGAGCAGAGCACGCCTCCCTTGTGCCTGCCTGGTAATGGGGATAGCACCCGGAGGGGCGGGGTACCAGGCCGGATGAATGAGTCCGCTGATGATCCGGCGCGCATGGCGAGATTAGGCAAACCCGTGGGAAGGGGAACGCGTCATGAGTCTTATCGATGAGGCGCTGAGCGCCAATGCAACGATCGCCAACGGTTACGACCCGAGCCGCGGGAAGCCGCCGGCGCCCAAGATCGCCGTGGTCACCTGTGCGGATCCCCGGCTAAGCAACATCGAGCACATGCTGGGTCTCGCCGAGGCCGATGTAGATATGATCAGGAACTTCGGCACCGTGATCGATGACGACGCCGTCCGCTCGCTCGTTCTCTCGACCCACTTGATGGGCAGCCGGGAGATAATGATCATCAATCACACCGACTGCGGGATGCTCAAGTTCACCGACAGCGCGATGGAGGATCAGCTCCGCAAGGAGACGGGGATGACGCCGATCGCGCCGGCCAAGTTCTACAGCTTTACCGACGCTGAGGCGAACACCAAGGAGCAGATTCAGAAGGTCAGGTCACATCCGTGGATCTCGCCGGACGTTCCCGTCAGAGGGTTCGTCTATGACGTCAAGACCGGGCGGCTCAGCGAGGTGTTCCCGGACCGGTAGGCCGTCACCGGCTGGTCAAGGCGCCGTCACGTCGTCGCGTGTGCGCGAGGACGCCTTGGAGTCAGCTGGCGCTCCTGGCTGCATGAGACGCCAGACGGCCGAGGCTAGGCACGGCAGGCGCTGTCGCCGAAATGGCCCCGGCGGATCAGCCTCGGTGTTCGGGCAGGGTGAGCCGGGCGCCCGCTCGGGCCTTCTCGGCGATCAATTTGACCGCCCTGATCGCGAGGTGATACGCACCTTTGGTGCCAGATGACAAGCTCCCGGCCGGGCATGCCGGGACGCCGCACGGGTGGCGCTCAGGTGTCCGGAATCTACGCCGCTCAGCTCCGACCGCTGGCGCATTGCTCACTGCTCGCATCCTTGTTGGCGATCCCAGGCGAGTCGGTCATTCTGGGTTTGCCGGCGAGGCCCTGGGTTTTGCCCGGACTATTGCCGTAGGCGCGTTGATCGTTGTCGTCGTTACGGTCGGTGTCGTCGCATGTACGAGGTACTCCGATGCGCGTGCCTCCATGCGGCCGGGCGCTCGCCCCCGCTGGCAGTATCTGCTCTGGTCGGCCGGTCTGGCCTGCGTCGCCGCTCCGTCTTTTGCTTATGCCAGTGAGTTCGGCGACCAGAACAGCCTGGCCGTGAATGTCTGCGCGGTGGTCGGCATCTGGACGGGAATTGCGGCGTTGATCGCGCTCGCTCGGGCTGTGCGCAAACGCCGCTCATGCGACGGACACCTTCCGCAGGAACCGAAGACGCAGGGTTCGGCATAGCCCCGGGAGTGGCCAATCCTCGATAGCTGCCATGCCCGGCGACTCTCGGCCGGGTTCAGTCGGGGGTGGCCGCAGGCCATCGCATGGCGACGCGAAGCGCCCTCGACGGGTTCCGGGCGACGCCGGATCATCGGGAAGCGGGGATGAGCCAAATGAGAAACGGGCCAGTCCGCTCCCAGCTGGCGCGCCCGTGCGCGCGGGCACCCAAGGCCGGAGCGCGGCGCGGGCGGCGCCGTCGCGGCGGAGCGCAGCGGAGCCGCCTAATGGTTCGACACGATGGTCACGGTCCGCCCGGTCTGGCAAGCGGTGACGATTAGATCGGCTGATCCGCGGGTCGGCTCCGCGGTCGGGACGGCGCGTGATCCCGGTCCGTTAGTAGTGTCTGGGTGTGGAACGCGGCGAGGTTTGGTGGGCCCAACTCGACCAGGAGCGGCTCGTGGTGCTGCTCTCGGGTGGTGCGGGGCCGCAGTTCCGGGCGGTGCAGATCGTCGAGCCGGCGATGCCGGAGCAGAAGCTCGGGCTCGTGCTGATGTCCGGTGACCAGGCGGTGGATGCCGATGAGCGGCGCCGCGTCGTGGCCGAGGCCGGGTCGGGTCCCCGGGCGGTCGGTATAGAGGTCTTCCTCGGGGCGGAGGAGGGTCTGGTCGAGGCCGGTGTGGTGCGGGTGGTCCTGCCCCAGGACGGCGCCATCTTCTGCACGTGGCAGACGAGCGTCGACCCGGATCACCTCATCGAACGGATCGGCGTCCTCTCGCCACGGAAGCTGCACGAACTGGATGTCGCCCTGCAACTGGCGGGTGAGTAAGGGCGCCCCGCCTGAGGGCGGGTGGGCGATGCTTGGCGGATGGAGTATGTGTCAAGGATGCCGCGGCGGGCCGCTGGATGGGCTGGTCGATGACCTCTACTGCCTACAGGGCAGTCCACCTGCGCTATGAGGTGCGCTGACCGATCTGAGCGAGCGCGCGGAAGCCCGTTTGCGTGCGGGTGACGAGAATCGAACTCGCACTATCAGCTCGGGAAGTTGGACCACCTGCTTGCAAATCGCCGTTTCTGCCCAGATCGGGCGGTCTGACCTGGATGGGCCGGGGTCCGCGAGTGACCGCTGGGTACCGCTGCTGACCACCCTTAATGGCACGCTAATAGCACGGCTGATCAGTAAAACTATCCCTGCGATCCCTCAGCGAAGGTCGGGCCAGACGCGGGCAGCCATGCGCCAGTGAAGGTCAGGCTGGCCGGCGGGCCGGCGGGAAGCGTGGCGCCGGCATAAGCCTCCGCCAGCGCCTGGCCGAGGGACGCGCAGGCGCCGACAGTGGCGGGCTGCACGTGCGCGAGAACCACGCCAACGCGGCCTGGCGTTGCTGCCCGGCGCGCATCGCGGGCGGAGACATCCCGGGTGACGACAGCCACCTCGCCGCACCACAACGGCGCGTCCGTGAGCGCCCTGAGCCGCGCCGGGGCGCCGTCCGGCTCGGCCGCCTGGCCGGACGCATACCAGAACACCAGTGCGCTGCCGCTGTCCGCGACTCCTGCGGCGCACTCCAGGGCCGACGCTCCGCCCGGAGCTGCGGCATCGGGCTCGAACGGGTCAATGTGCACCAGGCCATCGCCACCGCCCTCACCACGGGCCAGGTACGCCGCCACGGCCGCCATGCCATCAGCGCCGGCCACCTCGCAGTTACACAAGCCGAGCTGGCGGGACCAGGAGCGAAGATCGGCGACACTGCCCGGATCCAGGTCGCAGAGCAGGTACGAGCTGCTGTTACCGAGAATTGTCATGGCGAGCAGAGGTGACCCCGGATAGGTGGCCGGGCTGGCACTGGCGCAGGACCCGGCAATGGCGTAGTACCGGGACCGGGCCAGCTCAGCTGACCGCGGCGCGGCGGCCAGGAAACGCCAGATGCCGAACTGCCGCTGCGGATCGCGATTCAGCAGGTAGGCCGCCGAACCAGCGTGCGTCTCCGCATACCAGCGGGGAGGCTCCCGTTCCAGTACCGCCGCTAGCACTAGATGCTTCCAGACGTCGCCGAGGCCGCCGAAATGAGTGTTCGCCATCGTCAGTTTGCGCCCCCGTCCGTAAGGTGCCAGGCCCCGCCGCCGGCCCGGACGTTTCGCCGCACAGCGGGCACGAGGCAGGCAGCACTCTGACCTGGAGCTTCTGATTGGAGCGGGCGAAGGGAATCGAACCCTCATGACCAGCTTGGAAGGCTGGGGCTCTGCCATTGAGCTACGCCCGCGCAACTGCCATCCGTTAGCGTACCGGTTGCCCGGAGGGTTTCGACCGGCCCGAGGAAGGGCACCCAGCGCCCGACCTCAGCACAGAGCGCACGTGCCAGTCGCCGTGATGGGCCCGCATTCAGGCAGCAGGCGACTCGGAATTCGGACAGCCGCATTGCCATGATGCTGGATACAAGTCCGGCCAGCGTACGCGGAGGAACCGATGCCCGTAGTGCTCGTGGACGTGGCCAACCACGTCGCAACGGTTACCCTCAACCGGCCCGAACGGCGGAACGCGTTGTCTGGGGAGCTGATTGCAGCACTGCGCGAAACCCTGGCAGGCATGGAGGCCGACCCGGAGGTCAGGGCGATCATCTTGACCGGCGCGGATCCGGCATTCTGCGCCGGGCTCGATCTGACCGAACTCGCCCAGGCCGGCAGCCCGCTGCGGCGCATCGCCGGCCGGCGCGTCGTGCCGGACCTGGCGAAGCCGCTGATCGGGGCGGTTAACGGGGTCGCGGTGACCGGTGGCCTGGAACTGGCGCTGGCCTGCGACTTCCTGGTCGCCTCTGAGCACGCTCGCTTTGCCGACACGCACGCCAGGATGGGCATCCAGCCTGGCTGGGGCCTGACCGTGGCGTTGCCTGAGGCGGTCGGTCTCCGCCGGGCGCGGGAAATGAGCGCAACCGGCAACTATGTTGACGCGCAAACGGCGCTTGAGTGGGGACTGGTCAATCATGTAGTCCCGCACGCGGAACTGGCCGCGTTCGCGTACGGACTCGCCGCGGACGCGGCATCCAGCGATCAGGCGGCGTTGCGAGAGATCTTCGCGACCTATGACGAAGGTTCGCAGGGAACCGCCCGCGAGGCGCTGGCCCATGAGGCGCGCGTGCACGAGCGGTGGCACGCACGGGGCATAGACGCTGACCAGGTGGCGCAGCGCCGCGCCTCCGTGATCGCGCGCGGCCAGTCCCAGAGCGGCAGGTCCCGCAGCGACCGGTCCCGGAGCGGCCGGCCGCAAAGCGACCGGTCCCGGGATGGTCATTCCCAGAGAGACGGGTCGGCGGGTGGCGACGCCAGCAACAGCGGAGCCGACTCGTGATCGGCGAACCAACTCGTCAGCGACGGCGATTCGCCCTGATCGCCGACCGACTCGCCGCTATGCCGGAGGTGGTGGGCGCGATCCGCCTGGCCCCGCCCTCTGCGGGTCGCCCGCGGCTCATCATGCGTGGTCTGCTGCGCGTGCCGCGGCCCGCTTGACCAGGCGGTCGAGTACCAGGGCGAGCGGCGGCCAGGCTGCGCGGCCCTGGCGGATGACCGCGTACGACCGAAGCACGACGTCCGGATCGGCCAGCCTGAGCAGGCGAACGCCTGGCTTGGTCCGGCGGCCTGCGGGAAGCAGGCCGACTCCGAGCCCGGCGATGATGAGGTCCTCGACCAGGTCCAGGCTGTCGGCCTGATGGGCTAGGCGGGGCTCGAATCCGGCCATGGAGGCAAGCGTGCGTACGACGTCCTCGTCGGCCCGGTTGCGCGAGTTGCCTATCCAGTCGTGGCGGCGGAACGCGCTGAACGTGGCCGGGCTGGCGGCCCGGCCGCCGAGCGCCGCCGCGGAGCCGGCAGGGACTGCCAGACCCCAGCCGGCCGACCAGAGCGGAAACGCCTCAAGTGAGCGGTCACGAACGGCGGGCGCGAGGTTGTAGTCATACGTGAGCGCAAGGTCGACGTCGTCGCTTGCCAGCAGCGCATGGGCTTCGGCGGGCTCGTGCTCGTGAACGCGCAGCGACACGCTCGGGTGGCTGACCGCAAGCTCGGCGATGATCGGCAGCACCGTGGTGCGGATGGCGGTCGCGAAGCCCGCCACATGCACGGTGCCGGCCGGCTCGGCACCCGGATCCAGGTCAGCCTGGGCGGTTTCGATGGCCGCGAGGATGCTCGCGGCGTGCTGAGCCAGGCGGCGACCGGCGGGAGTCAGGCGGACGCGCCGGCCATCGGGCTCGAGCAGCTGAGCGCCGGTCTCGCGCGCCAGCACCGCGATCTGCTGGGAGACAGTGGACGTAGTCGTGCCCAGTGCGTCCGCTACCTCGCGCATCGAGCCGAGCCGCGAGAACTCAAGGAGCAGCCGGAGGCGGCGGGTTTCCACCTCCCGATTGTCAATTATCTATGAACAATCTGTCCATGATTACCAAGTGGACGTGGACGATCGGGTTTTCGTTTACTTAGCTCATGACCAGGACCGCGACCTCGGCGGCGGCCCGGGCCGGCACGTCCATGGCGCTTGGTTCCATGCTCTGCGTGCAGCTTGGCGCGGCCGTGTCGGTGGGCCTGTTCGACCGGATCGGTCCCGGTGGAGCGGCGTGGCTACGCCTGACCTGGGCGGGCGTCATATTGCTGGTGATCGTCCGACCCCGACCCTCCGCCTTCAGCAGGTCCGGGTTCGTGACCTGCCTGGCGCTCGGCGTCGTGACGGCCGTGATGTCGATGTCGTTCATGGAGGCCATCGCCCGGCTGCCGCTCGGTACGGCCAGTGCCCTGGAGTTCCTCGGACCGCTTACCGTCGCCG
>JASIBJ010000488.1 GCA_030045215.1 Streptosporangiaceae bacterium
CCCGCATCCGGCCACCTCCTCATATCTGCAATCAGGAATGTATTCGGAAACTTCGCGGCAGAGGTAGGGTGGGGCTATCAGATCGTCGCTAAACCCTATCACGAGACACCGCGACCCGATCTTGCGATACTCCTCCAGCCTGTCCTCTACCAATTCAAGCCCCAGCTGAGCCCGGTTAGCTGAACGCTCCGATAGCGACAACTCAAAAATATCGAGCCAGTCCCTGATACGTCGATCGTCAGCCTGCGTGCGGGGAGATAGAAATTGTGTAGCATGCACAACGGCCGCGTACCGCGGAGGCAGTACGACTCCGCTTTCGATAAGCACTGAGTCCGCCGCCGACATCGCAGTGCGCAGCGCGTCCGTCCGGCCCCGTGTAGCCATGAGAACCGCCTGCGTGATCAAATCCGGATGGGCGAGAAGCAGTTCCTGCACCATCATCCCGCCTAGCGAGAACCCGACTATCCGGCATGGGCCGATCCCCAGGATCTCGATCAGGCCGACCGTGTCCGCCACCATGTCGTCCAGGCTGAACCCTTCCAGGCACACATCGGTAGGCGGCATTCCGCGATTGTCGATCGTGATCACCCGATAGCCGGCAGCGGTCAGCGCCGGGACCTGATGCGGTGTCCACATTCTGCCCCTGGCGCCACTGCCCGTTACGAGCACGACGGGCTCGCCAGAGCCATATTCGTCGTAGTGAAGATTAATGCCGTTAACCGCCACGCTTGACATTAGCGTCCTTTCGCATGATGATATTTGCATCATAAAAGGTTTTAGCGTCGTCCGGCCTGATGTTAGACAGGCAATCCTAGGCAGCAGCTATCGCTAATGTCTTTCACCCGGACTGGCCCATGGCCCAGATTACTCGCCTGGCATTGTGCCTGCCACTGACGTCTAGTGCGTGACGCAAGTAAACGAGCCTGCACTGCTGAGCACCAGCAGGCGCCAGCGTTCGGGGCGCGGGCGGATGACGTGCTGCCATCGGGTACTCGGGCCGGATGAACATCACCGGCCCCCGGATCACAAGGGGATTGTGCGGACATCGATCTGAGGCAACTGTCGGACAGCGATAGCGCGAGAGGTAGGACATGGGTGCCGAAGGTGTTGAAGATGTCGACGTGGTGGTCGTCGGCGGAGGCCCCGGAGGGGCGACATTGGCATCGCTCATCGCGATGCAGGGACACCGGGTCGTGGTCCTGGAAAAAGAGAAGTTTCCGCGCTGGCAGATCGGTGAGTCGCTTCTGCCGTCCACCGTACACGGTGTATGCCGTCTGACTGGGGTAGCGGACGAGCTGGCAAAGGCCGGTTTCACCGTCAAACGCGGCGGAACGCAGCGGTGGGGCTCCAATCCTGAGCCGTGGACGTTCTCATTCTCAGTGTCACCGAAACTTGCCGGCCAGACGTCCTATGCATACCAGGTCGAGCGGAGCAGATTTGATAAGATCTTGCTAGATCACGCGCGGCGAATGGGTGCCGATGTACGCGAGGAATGTACCGTTAACGATATTGTTAGCGACGACGAGCGTGTTCGCGGGGTGTCCTATACCGACGCCGAGGGGAACGCTGGCCAGATCCGCGCGAGATACGTAGTGGACGCGTCGGGCAACAAGAGCCGCATCTACAAGCAAGTCGGAGGATCACGAAAGTACTCGGATTTCTTCCGCAGCCTTGCCCTCTTCGGCTATTTTGAGGGCGGGAAACGCCTTCCGCCGCCGAACTCGGGTAACATCCTGTCCGCCGCTTTTGATAGCGGATGGTTTTGGTATATACCGCTCAGGCCCGACCTGACCAGTGTCGGTGCCGTCGTGCGGCGCGAGATGGCGAACAAGATTCAGGGCGACCCCGACGAGGCGTTGCAAGCACTTATCGCTGAGTGCCCGATGATCAGCGATTACCTCCGGGATGCCAAGCGGGTGACGGAAGGCGAATACGGGCAGCTGCGCGTGCGTAAGGACTACTCGTACCTCAATACGAAGTTCTGGCGGCCGGGGATGGTGCTTGTCGGCGATGCAGCATGCTTCGTAGACCCCATCTTCTCGTCCGGCGTACATCTGGCCACATACAGCGCGCTGCTAGCGGCGCGCTCCATCAACAGCGTCATGGCGCAGCTAGTCGATGAGGAGGCTGCATTTCGGGAGTTCGAGCAGCGGTACCGCCGCGAGTACGGGGTGTACTACGAGTTCCTCGTGGCGTTCTACGACATGCACGTCAGCGAAAACTCCTACTTCTGGTCTGCGAAGAAGGTCACCAAGAACACCAGTTCTGAGCTGGAGTCGTTTGTCGAATTGCTCGGCGGCGTATCATCCGGTGAGGCGGCCCTCGCGGAGGCCGAACCCCTGGCTCGGCGCTACAAGGGGCGATCCAGCGAGTTCGCCGAGGCGGTTGACGCTCTGGTCGCGAACAAAGAGCAGAGCATGTTGCCCCTCTTCAAGTCTGCGATCGTGCGGCAGGCAATGCAGGAAGGCACGCAAGTACAAGCACGCGCACTGCTGCGCGAGGACGCAGAGGACGAGACTCCACTTTTCGAGAATGGACTAATCCCATCGCCCGATGGCCTTTTCTGGTCATCGCCCTGCTGAAGGGTGGGGTAACAAGGCCGTACGACGTTCAACTGATGCGGGTCCGCAGTTGAACGTACGGGGGTCAGCAGATTGGCAAGGTCAACCAGACCGACGGGTACCCCGGAGCTGGCCGGGCAACCTTGCCGGTGCACGCCCGGTGGGGTCGATCTGGGATGGCACCCCAGTTTTGCTATCCGAGCGTGAATTATTCAGCACATTCTCGTAAACCGCCTCGATGCGTTCGGCCATCTTCTCGGTTGTATAGAGTTCCCGATGTCTTTCCCTCAGCAGGTCAGGGTCGAAGGTTCCATCGGCAATGTCCGCCAGGGCTGACTCTATGGCATCGGCGAACGCTATTATTGAGTCCACGGGGACGATGCGTCCGTACCTCCGGTCCGGCAGCATCTCGCGCACGTCGCCGACGTCTGACGTCACGGCCGGCATTCCGCGGCTCATCGCCTCTAGTACGACGAGAGGTCCCTGTTCCATGCGTGATGGCACTATAAGAAGGTCGGCATTATCACAAGATGCAAGTATGTCTTGCACATGGCCATGGAATAGCACAATATCACGCAAGCCGACCGCGCTGACCATCTCCTTCAGGTATCGCTCCTCGTTACCCTGGCCGTACATATTTAGCAGTGGGCAGCTTTCACCACGCCTGCGCCGCAACTCAGACATCACTAAAATGGCGATATCGGGCCCTTTTAGATGGGATAGACTCCCGGCAAATATTAGGTTCGGGCGGCTCGATTGACGGGTTCGCATTGAGCGCACGGACGAATCGGCTTCCGTTCCTTGCGCTACATAATACAGGTCGCACTCAGGTATGCCAACTTTCCTCAACGCCTCGAAGCGGGTCTTGGAAACAGAGATCATGGCGAATCTTAAACCCATGCGCCGTGCCTCTAGAATGGCATTTCCAGGAGTCGTGATATCGCCGCCGAAGTGCAGGGTGAATATGCAGGGAAGACCGATTCTATTGCTCGCCGGAACTGCTTGCAAGGCAGCGTACGTGCCATGGCAGTTTATGATTTCCCCGCCAAAGATCCTCAATTGCTCGATCAGCCTTTGCATCGTCTTCTCGTCCGGCCGAATTCCGGACCGCATCTTCAGCCCCTCGACCATGGCCACCGGTATACCTTGCTTATGGCAGGCATCAACCATGGGCCCTGGGCGGTCGAGGATGACGCTGACGCTCACTCCGCGCGCCTTCTGCGCGGCGGCCAGGTACAGCACGTACCTCTCTGGCCCGGATATGTAATTTTCCATGTTGTTAGTTACATGAATCACTTTCACTTTGATACCTTAATTCATGGCTTTGAAAGAAGCCCATCGGCGCTTTGCGCATTAATCACGTGCGTCAGACAGGCGCCGCGTACAGGAAGGTCGGCCAACCTCCGGCATAATGCCGGGGTCCGGCAAGTGACGTGGCCGACTCCGGGTCTCAACTGAGGCCATCGCTTGCGACCCCGCCAGCCGCTGGGGCCGCGCAGCGAGCCATGCCGTCTCGACTATGATTGCTGGGTGATCTGCAGCATGCCATAGTAAACCGCGAAAGTTGCCTTGGGTTTCGGCTGAGGATGCGGGAGCGGAGATGGGCGACGAGGAACGGTTTCTCCGGCCAGGCGTGATTATCGAGCCCCTGGTCGACCGATTTTATGCGTCGCTCCATACCGTGGCACCGGTACAGGCAGCGATGAACCTCGCGTTCTTGCAGGTACCGCTTCTTGAGTCATATCTGCAGTCCCCCCAAGTTCACATCAGTGCGAGCCACAACCCGGCACTGCGGGGTGCGTTCTTCGTCAACATCGGTGAGCGACGGAGCAGCGAGGTCCGCGCCTTGCTGAGCTCGATCAAGCGTGAGCGCGCCGAGATGCTGCGCTTCGCGGAGGCTATCGCCGAGGGCGAGGAGATCCTGCGGCAGGGCGCAACCGGGTTTGATCTGACCGCGCTGTACCCCAAGCTCCCGACCGCGTTGTCAGGCCTGGTCGAGCTGGCGTATGACACCAGTAACCAGCCATCGATGCGCTACATCGAGCCGCTGGTATACCGGAGCCACGCCTACCTTGAGGACCGGCAGTCCGTTCAGCTGTCCGTCGAGACCGGCGTAGAGCGCCCGTTTGTTGTTAGCACCCCGCGGCTGCCGTCGTCGGAGGTGCTGGAGCTGCGGATTCCGTTCCGGCATCGGGGGCTGGAGGAGCTGTTTAAGGCCAGGGTCCGCGCTACGAGCGCGGACCGGCTGCGCGAGGCCCTGGAACTTGGCGATGACCAGGCCGCCACGCTGGACGGGCTCCTGACGGCCGGGTCCAGCCTGGCCGACGACCGGCACC
>JASIBJ010000489.1 GCA_030045215.1 Streptosporangiaceae bacterium
TCCCGGCCCGGGTGGACGCGCAGCCTGGCGGGCACCTTCCTGGTCACCCTCAGCTTTGCGATTGTCATCCCCCGCGGGGCACCGGTCCGCGACAGCAGCCAGGTCGTCATGCCCCGTGCCTCATCCCGAAGCGGCCTGATCACCACGTCGGCGTCGTCGTCGGACTCCACCAGCTGGTCAAGCGTGGTGCCGAGTGCCCTCGCGATCGGCGTGAGCTGATCCAGGGCCATCCGCCGGTGACCGGTCTCGATCCGGCTCAGCGTGGACGGGCTCAGGTAGCTCCGGGCCGCCAGTTCGTCCAGCGACCAGCCCACCGACGTACGCAGACCCCGGATGCGCTGCCGGACAAGAGCGTCCAGATCGGCATCTTGCTTCATGCGCAAGAGTGTATGCCGGAACGGCAAGCCAGCAGTACCGTCGAAAACATGGCACACGAACACATGGCTGATCTGCTCGACCTCGACGCGGAGGTCCTCAGCGAGTACCACCGGGAGGTAGCCGAATGGGTCTCGGCAAACCTCAGGGAACGAGCCCGCGTCATCGACGTGGGTGCCGGCACGGGCACCGGCACCCTGGCGCTGGCCAGGCAGTTGCCGGACGCCGAAGTGATCGCGCTGGACGTCGACGAGGAGATGCTGAAGCACATCCAGGACAAGGCCCGTGCGTCCGGGCTCGCCGACCGGATCCGCACCGTCCAGGCCGACCTCGACCAGCCATGGCCTGATGGCCTGAAGCCGGCTGATCTGGTGTGGGCTGCCAACGCGCTGCACCACATGGGCGATCCGGCACGAGCGGTCGCGCAGATCTACCAGATCCTGCGCGCAGGAGGCCTGCTCGCGGTCACCGAGCCGGAATCATTCCCGCGTTTTCTCACCGATCCGGTGAGCGCGGCGCTCGAGGAGCGGATCCACACCGCGCAGGCGCATGCTCGTGACGAGGCCGGCATGCACATGCATGAGGACTGGCCTGCCCGTTTCGTCCAGGCCGGGTTCGCGGTCGAGTCCGAACGCCGCTTCGTGATTGCGCTGGAGCCTCCGCCGGGCTCGCCTATGGCCGCCTCCGTTACCCGCTACGCCATGCTCACCCTCTGCCGCGCGCGGCACGACCTGGCGGACAAGCTCAGCGCCGCTGACATCGCCCAACTCGATGCTCTGGCCCCGGCCATGTCGTTCCGCGACGACCTGACGGTCCGCACCAGCCGAACGGTCTGGCTGGCCCGCAAGCCTGCCGGATAACCGGGCCGACCCCGGCGCCGAACCCAGGCGGGCGAAGGGTTATTGAATAAATCCGATAGGCTTAGTAGCCTTTTTCTCGTCGGCGCCCCGGCAGGAGGGAGAATCGGGTGTGACTGCCACTACCCTGTCTGCGCCTTACCAGGCCCGGCCGGCAAGTCCGGTGCTGGGCGCCGAAGTCACCGGGGTCGACTTGGCCAGCGGCGTTGACGCCGCTACGGCCGCTGTGCTGCGTGAGGACTTCTGGAGATACAAGCTCTTGGTCTTCCGCGATCAGCATCTCTCCCCGCAGCAACAGGTGCAGGCGGTCCAGATCTTCGACGAGCCGTTCGACCATCCGATGTGGCTGCACCGTCACGAGGACAGCCGACTGGTCTATGTCTTCACTCTGGACAAGGCCGGCAGTGCCGCATCCTGGCACGTCGGCGGCACATGGCGGACCCAGCCGTTCAATGTCGAGTCGCTTACCTATCAGGTTGTGCCCAAGGTCGGCGGCCACACGCTGTGGGCAGACCTCCAGGCCGCCTACGACGGCCTCTCCGAGCCGTTCAAGCAGCTACTGGAGCACGTTAGTGCCGTCTACAGCGCTTACCCGGGTGACGGCACTCCGAACCGGCCGCCGGTGACCGACATCGTCGAGCATCCGGTCGTGCGCACACACCGGCACTCCGGCCGCAAGGGCCTATTCCTCAGCTCCCCGGCTCTTCGGCTGACCGGCATCAGCGAAGGCGAGGGTAAGGCGCTACTGCCATTCCTCCTCGTCCACGCGTCCTCGCCGAACTACGCGGTCGGCTTCGGCTGGAATCCCGGCGACTTCGTAATTTGGGACAACCTGGCCACCTGGCACTACGCGGTGAACGACTACGACGGCCCCCGCGCCTACCCCAAGGTCATTGGGGGCTGACCCCTGCCGACGCTCGGGACGGTGCAACGCAACACCGTGAAGACGGTGCAACGGAACACAGCGAATGAGAAACTCGGCCCCTGCGACCGTGGTGGATCACAGTCGCTACCAGGCCGGCGCGCCGCCAACGTCTCCGCGAGGGCCTGTCGGCAGCGTCGCCACAGCCCTGGGGCCGTGTCCGATAGAGGCCGAGACGGCCTCAAGCGCGGTCAGCTAGCAGACCCGACCGAGGCATGACCAGATGAGTGCATCCGTCGGCAGCGCAGCCAGCAACCTGGGACTGGTTGTTGCGCCCGCACTGTCCGAACCACTCGACCATCCGGTCATGGCGTCGCTGACTGGCTCTCACAACGGCTTCGCCCAGCGCCGCGGCAACGCGCTACGGTACCCGCCCGACGTTTCGCCCTTCGTTGCCATCCCCGCCGACCCGAGCGGGCAAGACTGGGCCGATCTCGCGGCGCTCGCAGGACCACGCGCCGTAGTCCTCATCACCGGACCCACGCTGCCGACCCCGGCCGGCTGGGAGATCGTGGCAAGCGGGCAGGGCGTGCAGATGGTCGCAGACCACGTGGCCTCGGCGCCCGACCACGAAGCCATCCGCCTCACGCCCGGCGACGTGCCGGAAATGCTCGCGCTGGTAAAGCGGACGCAGCCGGGGCCATTCTTGCCGCGCACGATCGAACTCGGTACTTATCTGGGAATCCGCCGCGACGGAAACCTGATCGCGATGGCCGGCGAGCGGTTGCACCCGCCTGGCTGGACAGAGATCAGCGCGGTCTGCACAGACACCGCCTACCGGGGCCAGGGACTTGCTAGTCGGCTGGTCCAAGCCGTGACCCACGGCATCCGGAGCCGAGCGGAGACACCGTTCCTGCACGCGGCCGCGGACAA
>JASIBJ010000490.1 GCA_030045215.1 Streptosporangiaceae bacterium
GTCGGCCGGCGCGGCGCTGGAGAAGATTTCCGGCGTACTCGACGAGCCGCCGTCGGTGCCCGAGCCCGAGCACCCGCTCGCGCTGCCGGCCGCCTCCGGCCAGGGAGCCGGCCGGGAAGTGCGCTTCGACGAGGTCCGATTCGGTTACCGCAAGACCACGGTGCTGCCCGACTTCCGGCTGACCATCCCGGCCGGCCAGACGGTCGCGATCGTCGGGGCCACCGGGGCGGGCAAGACGACGATCGCCAGGCTCCTGGCCAGGCTGTACGACCCCCAGCAGGGCAGCGTCCGACTCGACGGAGTAGACCTGCGCGAGCTTCCGGACAAGACCCTCCGGCACGAGGTCGTGCTGATCACCCAGGAGAACTTCCTGTTCTCTGGCTCCATCGCCGACAACATCGAGCTCGGCCAGCCCGGCGCGAGCCGCGAGGAGATCGTCGCGGCCGCTACGGCGATCGGGGCAGACAGGTTCATCTCGGCGCTTCCTGACGGCTACGACGAGGATGTCGGCAAGGCCGGCGGGCGGCTGTCGGCGGGGCAGCGGCAGCTGATCTCCTTCGCCCGGGCCTTCCTCGCCGCCCCGGCCGTGCTCGTCCTCGATGAGGCCACCTCGCTCCTGGACATCCCGAGCGAGCGGCTCGTCCAGGAGGCCCTGACCCGGATACTCACCGGACGGACCGCAGTGATCATCGCCCACCGTCTGTCGACCGTGGCCATTGCCGATCGGGTCATCGTCCTCGAGCAGGGGCAGATCATCGAGGACGGCTCGCCCGCCGATCTGCTTGCCTCCGAGGGCGAGTACTCCGCCCTGCACGCCAGCTGGCAAGAGAGCCTGGCCTGACGCTGAGGCGACTGCCGGCGGCGGTGACCAGCGCGGCAGGCCCGAGCCCGTTCCCGCCCGCGGCGGCAATTGCCCGAAGCAGATGCAAAGTGACATTATCCTGCCAGGGAACGCAGATGGCCGCTGAGAATCTCCCCGCCCCTCCAGCCGACACCGCCGACCCGGCCGGCCGGCCCGGCCGCGGCATGCCCGCCGACCCGGCGCAGCCGCGGCCTATCCGTGCATCAGCCCTGGCCAGGGTGCCCTGGCTGGGCCCGCGGCCAGCCCGCAGTCTGCTCGTCGGCGGCATCGTGGTTGTCTACGCGTGGGTGGCGAGCGCGTCGGCACCGTTCAGCACCAGGGCGCTGATCAGCGTGCTCATACCCGGCGCCATCCTGGGCGCGATCGCCTACGGCCGCCCGCCCGGGCGCATTCCGCCGCCGGAATCGATCGACGTGGCCGGCTTCTCGTACTGGATGGTCGCCCTCGCGCTGCTGTTCGAGTGGGAGGCGTCCGCCTTCAGGGCGGGCGCTACCTGGTGGCATCCGACGCTGACCGACCTGATCAACCCGCTGCTGACACCGCATCCGGTGCGCAGT
Source organism: Streptosporangiaceae bacterium (assembly GCA_030045215.1). Next base: position 1,420 of record JASIBJ010000490.1, read on the forward strand.
GCCGCCTTCGTGCTCTGGCTCGCCGCCGGGTGGGGCCTGGTGAAGCGGTGAGCGCGCCATGACCAGCAGGGTGATCACCGCCGTCGGGTTCGGGCTCATCATCGCGGTGCTGGTGCTGCTTGAGGTGCTCGGACGCCGCCGGACCAACAAGATCCCGACTACCGGCGAGTGGCTCGGTTACGTGATGCGGCCGCGCGCCGGCCGCGCGCTCATCCTGCTGGGCTGGCTCTGGCTCGGGTGGCACTACTTCGCCCGATAGCGGTGCTGGCCGTCGGCTTCGCTATGCTTTCCCCCGTGAAAAGGGGTCGCAACCAGGTCAGTGCCACGGCCGAGGCTAGTTACCTCGCCGACGTGGCGCTCGCCTCCAACTTCGACAAGTTCCTCCAGCAGGCCGAGGAAGCCGAGCGGCAATTCCGCCACGCACAGGCGACAGCGGCCCCGGTCAGCGTGCAGTACCCGCTGGCCCGCGACCTCGACCAGGCCCTGACGGACGTGACTCGCGCTGCCTACGCGGCACAGCGCGCGGAGATCGGGCCGCGCGGATACGACGACCGGATCTTCCGCCGCAAGGCCATGGCGACCTCGGCCGTCCACCGCTGGACCGACGAGGCCGAGCGGCTGCTGACGATGCGCGAGACCCACCGGCTGACCGGATTTCCGGCCCGCCCGGAGGCCGATGCCCTCGGCGCCAAGATCGCGCACGCTCCCCCGGCCAACGCCCCCAGCCACTAACGCGCCCGCAGCGCCCGGCCCGCCTCGAATGCGCCGGGAACGGGCAGCCGAATGCCGGGGCCGCCGGGCCCCGTGAGTGACCTCGCCGTTCCACCGGTCGCCGGCTGCCGGCCTGCCCGATGACCTGGGGGCGTTCCGGCCGGCCATGGCTGGCCTGCGTAAAGCGGACTACATGAAACCTACAAAGACAGGTGCGAAAAACAGTCACAACGTGCCATGCCGCCAAGGCACAAGGGCTGGCACAGTAGGGTGTGATCGACAACACAACCATGGACCAACAGGAGGCACGCGAATGTGCCCGCATACGCCACAGTGCCCGGCGCCGAATGGCCCGGACCGTGAGGCGGCCCGTACGATCATCAGCCACCCCGAGCAGGGCTGGAGCCTGCTCTGTAACGGCATCGTCATTTTCGAGGACACCGGTGAGCTGCTTCCCGGCGGCGATGCGATCGCCCCGCACCGGCCCACCGACCTGATCACCCCCGTCGTGACCTTCGGCCCCGATCCCCTGCAGCCGGCTGACCCGCGCACCTCCGCCGCCTAGCGGCTCAGCGCGCCCTTCCCCGCAAGCCGACACCCAGCAGCTCGCTCAGCCACTCACCGACGGCCTCGCCGACGGCGGCCGGATGCCGTGACAGCGCGTGTGTCTCGCCCGGCAGCACGACCACTCTCGACGCGTCGGCTTCGGCCGGGATGCCGAACGGATCCCGTTCCCCGTTGACGACCAGCACGTCCACCCCGGCCCCGCGCAGCTCCGCGGCCCGGCTGCTGTCCGGGCGACCAGGCGGATGCAGCGGGAACGCCAGCGCCACCACTCCCCGCGCCCCGGCCGCCACCGCCGTCCGGCAGGCGACCCTGGCGCCGTTGCTGCGGCCCCCCTGGACCAGCGGGATCCCCGGATACCGGCTCCCGAGCTCCGCGACGATCTCCAGCCAGGCCTGGTCCTGCCGCTCAGGCGACCCCGGCGCCCGCGCGCCCCGCACCCGGTAGGGCTGCAGCACCCTGGCGACCGTGGCCCCGAGGCCCGCCGCGGCCGCGCTGGCCGAGAGCACGTCCTTGGTGTCGGGGCCCCCGCCTGCGCCGTGGGTCATGATCAGGAGGAACGCGGGCCTCCTGGCCTCCTCGAGCGCGACCTGCGCAGGGCCCTGGCCGGTGCTGATCTCCATTCCGGCAGGGTAGCGCCACCGGGCGCTAATCCTGCCAGGTCTTCCCGTTCCAGTGCTCGATGATGGTGGACGACCAGTCCGTCGTGCCGACAGCCCAGACGTCGTCCGGTGAAATCGCGACGACGCCGGTCAGGGCATCGAGGTATCCGGCAGGCGGGTTGACGGCAGATGTCACGATCCACCGTTTGCCGTTCCAGCGGAAGGCCGCGGTTCCGCACTGGGGGCCGCCGTTTCCGCAGGCGTTGGGGTTGGTGTAGCCGACCGCCCACACATTGGCGGGCGAGCTTCCCGACACCGCCCAGAGGTCGGTCTGGCCGGTCGGATTGGGGCTGGGCACCACCGACCAGCGCTTGCCGTTCCAGTGCAGGGTCAGGCTCAGGTAGACGGGACTGGAGTCGGTATACCCGACCGCCCACACGTTGTCGGGCGAGATCGCAGTCACGCCTTGCAGGTTGCCGAAGCCATCCGGGGTGTTGGCCGGGATGCGCCGCCACTTGTGGCCGTTCCAGTGCTCGATCAGCGCGCCGTTGGGTCCCTGGGTGCCGGTATAGCCGACCGCCCAGGCGTTATCCAGCCCGGTCGCGGTGACACCAAAGAAGGCACCGCTGTTCACGGGAAGCCGGAAGAACTGCTGCTTCCAGGTCTTGCCGTTCCAGTGCTCGATGATCGGGACCATGAAACCCTGATCGCCGGGCCCACCGCACGTGCAGCCCACTGCCCAGGCGTTCGTGGGCGAGGTGGCCGCGACCCCGTTGAACCAGGCCGAGCCGTCCGGAGTCGGGGTGGGCACCTGGGTCCAGGTCTTGCCGTTCCAGTGCCGGGCCAGGGTCTGGGTCGGGTAGAACCACGAGGTCCCGCCGACCGCCCATACGTCCGTGGGCGACTGCGCCGCGACGTTCTGGTAGCCGTTGACGAAGTCGTAGTCCGCCCACGAACTGCCGTTCCAGTGCGCGATCTGCCCGCCCGCGGCGCTCAGGCCGACAGCCCACACGTCATCGGCCGATGTCGCGGCAACGCTGTAGAAGCGGCCGGCCCAGCTGGGATATTGCCCCTGGGACACCGACCCGGTCGAGGCCGCGGCGCCGCGCGCCGCTAACGCCTGGCTGGCGGCCCGAGCCTGGGCCGGGTGCCCGGCTGCGCCCGCGGCGCCCGCCGGGGCCAGGCCGAGTACCGTAAGGCCCGCCGCCGCGGTGAGGACAATCAGCGTCCGCCTGCCCCGCTTGTTAATGGACCCTCCA
>JASIBJ010000491.1 GCA_030045215.1 Streptosporangiaceae bacterium
CGGTGGAGGCAGGGCGCTGGGCGAAGGCCGCGGCGGCGGGGGGCTCGGCAGTGGCAGCGCGTTCGGCGGCGGTGGCAGCGGGGGAGGGCTCCACCGCACCCGGTTCGTCATCGGTCGTGTACTGCAGCCCGCGCCGCGCCATTGGCGTCCGCTGCGGCAGCGCGGAGTCAGTGAGCAGAATGGGCTCGTCGACTGGCCGCAGCGTGGGGAAGTCAGTGTCGGTGGTGACGACGGGGCCGTCGCCGTTTCCGGCGACAACCAGGCCGCGCTCAGCTCCGGCAAGTGCCACGTGCCGGCCTGTCGGCAGGCCCGTCGGCGAGGCCGGCTCCAGTGCCCGGTCCGGCGCAAACGCGTTCTCGTCGATGATCAGCTCGGTCGGCAGAAGGACGATGGCGGTAGTGCCGCCATAGACCGACGGCTGCAGCGAGACGCTGATGCCATGACGGCGCGCTAGCTGGCCGGTGATGAAAAGGCCAAGCCGGTCGCTGTCTGACAGATCGAACTGGCGCGGGCTGGCCAGGTCGGCGTTGAGCTCAGCGAGCCGGTCGGCAGAGATTCCCAGGCCGCGGTCCTCGATCTCGATCGCGATGCCACGCCCGACGACATCGCCTTGAATACGAACGGGCGTATTGGGCGGGGAGAACACCGTGGCGTTCTCGGCCAGTTCGGCCACCAGGTGAATGACGTCGGCCACGGCATGGCCCGCGATCGCGGACCTCGTGCGGGAGAAGACGCGGATCCTGGTGTAATCCTCAACCTCGGCAACGGCGGCCCGAAGCACGTCGACAAGCGGCACAGGCTGGCGCCAGCCTCTCGCCGGGGCCTCACCAGACAAGATAATAAGGCCCTCCGCGTGCCGCCGCATACGCGTTGTCAGGTGGTCGAGGCGGAATAGGTCTTCAAGCTCGTCCGGCTCGGTGGCCCTGCGCTCCATCCCGTCAAGCAGGGTCAGCTGCCGGTGCAGCAGAGACTGGCTACGCCCGGCCAGGTTACGGAACACGTCGCTGATGCCCCGGCGCAGCCTAGCTTCGTCCACGGCGGCCTGCACGGCCGACTGCTGGACCATGTTGATGGCCTGCTGCACCTGCTCGATCTCGTCGCCCGTGGCTACCTCACTGGGCGGCTCGTACTCGGACAGGTCGACGGCCTCGCCGTCCCGCAGCTGTCGTATGACCGTCGGCAGCTTCTGAGTGGCGACGGTCGTAGCCGACTGCCGCAAGCCGCGCAGTTGCCCGATCACGCGCCTGCCAACGTACAGCGACAACCCGATCGAGACGATAATCCCGATCAGACCGAGACCACCGGCGAGGAACAGCTCGCCGAACACGCCGTTCGCCGACTGCTGCGAGCGGTTGGTCAGGTCGACCCCGATCGTCGTTACCGCGCCGGCAAGCGCAGCAGAGTAGGCGTCGAAGATACGGCTGCCGCCCTTGATTGATGCCGGTGGCCCGTGCCGCCATGGAGCACCTATGACTGCGGACTCCATCGTGGCAAGCTCGGTGCTCAGCGCCGGCGAGACCGCCTTGTTGATCAGCTGCCGATAGGCTGGCTGGAGCTGGGGAAGCGCATCGGCTAGCTGGTTGCTGCGCTCCGCGGCGAGCTGGGCGAAGAAGATACGGTCACTCTGCGGGAAGCTGCCACGGGCGATCTCTCCGGACAGCAGGCTGCCTTCCTCAAGCGCGGTCTGCGCCGCCTGGTCGAGGCCGATGAGGTCAAGTGCCTGCGTGACAAGCGACACGCTCGGCTGCTCGTCCAGGACGCCCTTGATGACTTCGTTGGCGTCATCGACTATCGCCGTGTATGCCCCCAGGGCCTGCGTCATCGTGATTGAGCTGTTGGCGACGCTGGCTCGAATCGTGCTGAGCTGATTTGCCGCGAGGTCCAGGGTAGAAATTGCCTGCTGCGTCTGCGCGGACGTGCCGGACATCACCCCTGAGGAGTTGAATGCGCTGTCCAGTGCCTTCAGGGCCTGCCTTGTGCCGATCTCTTGCATGCCGAAAGCGGCTGCCAGCCGGGTGCTGTCCGGGGTGGCCAACAGGAGCACGGCGACGGCTCGCTCTTTGTACAGCTGCGTCTCGAACGTGCCAAGTGGCGTCAGCAACTGGTTCTTGAGCGCCCTGGAGTGAGCCTCGGTGAGCGCGTTGCCGAGGGTGATGCTGACCACGAGCCCGTAGAGCGCGATGAGGCAGAGCACTGGAACGATGATCAGAATGCCCACCCTGAGGCGGATAGACCGGTGACGCAATCCCATAGCTAAGGCCCCAGTGTGAGGAGTGTTCGCCGTATCGCTTGCAGGCAGCATGGAACGGCTGGCGATATGGGAGCGTAACATCCGATTAACGCTGGCGATAGTGGAATCAGGATGAGCGGACGCAAATCTGCAGCTAGCAGGGCCGGGGGCAAGATCCGCTCTGCATGCTGCAACCATTAAACGTCGTTAAATATAAACCGAAACTTTGCGACTTTTATGAACTTTATGGACTCCTGAGTGATCGCTGGTGCGGACCGTGCACCGCGTCGGGCCGGTGGGCTGGTCCCGCCTTCCGACCGTTGTGACCGACGGTAAGTAGCCCGGGCATGACACTAGCCGAATCGGCGCCTGGCCAAGGGGAGCTGAACCTGGGCGCAGTGGTATGCGTACCACGTCGGCTATGGCCCGAGTCTTCCGCTCCGGACGGCATTGTGAGGTAGCCGATCAGGAAGCCGACGGGAGTAAGTAGATCTGAGGGCAGGCAGCTTGTGGTCGGCTAGAATCCCCCTGCGTCTAGCCACCGCCAGAACGGGGGAATGACCGGCAAGGCTAGATGTGTCCAGCTCACGGGGTTGACGCTGACGTGATGTGCCGGGCGGATGAATATGCCGCGGCGCTATTGTCGGCTTTCGGGGAATTTGGTCGGGAGAATTGTGCGGCACTCATTAGACGCTCATTACCACGGTCTCTGCGACTTTTTCTGCAAGAGGCTCGGTCGGCCGGACGGGTGGTGCTAGGTGACTGCCGACCGGGTAGTGGTCATCGGTGGCGGTCTGGCTGGCATGTCGGCTGCCATCGAGGTTGCCGAGCGCGGGCTGCCGGTAACCCTGCTTGAGTGCAGGCCCTGGCTCGGCGGAGCCACCTGGTCTTTCGGCAGGCGCGGACTGACGATCGACAACGGCCAGCACGCGTTCCTCCGGTGCTTCACCGCCTATCGAGACCTACTGACCAGACTCGGCGTCAGCGATTCGGTTGACCTTCAAGAGCGGCTGGATCTGACCGTGCTCGCCGGGGATGGCCGGCAGCGGATCCGGCGCAACTCCTGGCCCGCGCCCTTGCACCTCGCGAAGATGCTTGCCACCTATGGTCTGCTCAGCCGGGGAGAGCGGCTAGGCGTCGTGCCGGCCTTCATGACGATGTGGCTGAGTGATCTGTCTCGGCAGCGCAGCGCGAGCGTCGCCGAGTGGCTCGCCCGGCACGGCCAGGGCGAACGCGCTCGCCGCCAGTTGTGGGAAGTCTTCCTGGTACCCGTGCTCAACGCGGTCCCCGAGCAGGCAGATCTGGGCACCGCCGCGAGAATGATCAACGCTGCCTTGATGACCAGCAGGGATTGCGCGGACATCGGGATCTCATCGGTGCCCCTTCGAAACCTGCATGGTGGTCCCGCCGCCCGGCTTCTCGCTGGGCTCGGCGCCGAGGTGCGGGTGAGCACACGAGTCGCCGCGGTGACGAGCAGGCGGGGCGGGGGATTCAGCGTTCGCGTTGGCTCGCTGACGGACGAGAGTCAGCCCGCGCACATGTCGTTCAGGGAGCCCGAGGGTGACGAGCTTCAGGCGGCGGGCGTGGTGCTGGCCGTCCCGGCGTGGTCAGCCGCGGAACTGGTACCGCGCGAGCTCGCGGCTGATGTGAACGCCTGGCGCAAGCTCTCACCCTCGCCGCTGGTCAGTATTCATGTGATGTATGACTCCAAGGTGACAAGGCTGCCGTTCGCGCTGAGCGGTGAGTCTGCGCTGCGGTGGATTGTCGACAAGACCAGATCGGCGGGCCTGCATACCGGGCAGTATCTGGCCGCGAGCATTCCGGCCGCGGACAAATTCGTCGATGCTCCTTCCGCGGCAATACGCGAGGAATTCCTGCCGGTTCTGGAGCGGCTGTTCCCGGCGGCCGCCTTTGCGCGAGTAGAGGACTTCTTCGTCACCAGGGAGCGCAGCGCAACGTTCCGCCCGGTGCCAGGTTCAGCCGCATTCCGGCCCGATCAGATGACGAACCTGCCTGGATTCGCGCTGGCTGGTGCGTGGACGAAGACGGGCTGGCCCGACACGATGGAAGGCGCTGTACGCAGCGGTCTTCGTGCCGCCGAATGCGTGCTGCGCGCGCTCATGCCATCCGAGGCGAACGCGGCCGAACTCCACGAGCCGCAGCCGCGGATGGTGGTCCCGGGGACGAGCCGCGCCGTGGTGCAGGTCGGCGCGTCTGAGACTGCCAACGTGACTGCCGAGACGGCGGGAGGTGCCGAGCCCGTCGCGAGTAGCGAGCCAGCCGAGCGGGTCAAGGCGGCCGATGTGACCATAGCTGCGGACGTGACCAAGGCAGCTGAGCAAGTCAAGGCGGCTGAGCGGGTCAAGGCGGCTGAGCAGGCTGAGTCGGCCGGGATTTCTGGGCCAACGGAGGGCGCGGAGTCGCCGCACGGGTCCAGCCCCTTGGCGCCGGATGCAGTCGCCGGGAAGAGTGTGCGGGGCGCGGGCGGCAAGCCGGCCGGGAAGGGCACGGTCGCGGGGAAGGGCACCGGGAAGGGCACGGGCGCGGGGAAGCGCACCGGCGCCGCAAGCGGAGTGCCCGCTGCGAACGGGGCACCCACGGCCCGCGCCAAACGCGCGGCCAGCGCGCGGAGGCCAGGGATCGAGGAGCCGGTCCCGCTGACCGCGCCTGACGCCATCCCGGAACGCGCCAAAGCAGCAGGGCAGTGACGGTCGCTCCGCCGTCCGCTGCGCAGCAGCGGGCATTGTGCATGGCTGCGCTCGAGCGGGCCCGGCGGCATGTGCTGGAACAGCAGGACTCGTCTGGGTGCTGGCGCTCCGGCGAATGCGAAGAGGTCGGCACGGATGCCGAGGACCTGCTGTACCGCGAGTTCGCTGGGATCAGAACCGACGACCTGACGGCCGCGGTCGCGCGCTGGATCAAGTCCAGGCAGCAAGCGGATGGCAGCTGGCGCGGCCGTCAGGGCGGCGGCGACCTGACCGCGTCCGTGCTCGCGTACGCGGCGCTGCGCCTGGCCGGCGATTCGCCCGACGCCTACCACATGGCCCTCGCCGCGGGCTGGATCCGCGACGCGGGCGGCCTCGCGTCGGTCGGTCTACGGGCTCAGGTCTGGCTTGCCGCCCTGGGGCAGGCCGAGTGGCAGGACCTCCCCGTTCCCCCGCCGGAAGCCGTCTACCTGCCACCGTCCTATCCGATGCGACTGGCCGGCCAGCCCGAGTGGGGGAGACTTACGCTCATTCCGCTCGCTGTCCTGGGCGCGATGCGCCCAGTTCGCGGGCTCTCCTTCAGGCTGACCGAACTCGAGGTCGCGGCCGGGCAGGGGCCGCGGGGTGGGTCGCCGGCGAAGGTGAGCGGACTTGCCAGGCTCGACCGTGGCCTCCAGGCTTACCGGCCGAGCTGGCATGTCGCTCCGCTCGGCGCTGCCCGCGCCGCGGCGCTCCGCAAATGCGGCGACTGGATCGTCGAGGCCCAGTCTCCGGATGGATCCTGGCGAGGCAGCAGGTCCGGGTTGCTGTACTCGATGATGGCCCTCGAGCTTCTCGGCCGCCGTCGCGCCGATCCCGCGCTGAGACGCGGGCTGGCCGCACTCGACGCAGCCTGCAAATGGGAGGAAGGCACCCCTGCGGTACGTCGGCTTGGGACCCGGCCGCCGTCGGCCACGAGAACGGCGCTGGCGGTGTCTGCTCTCGCCGACGCGGGACTGGCCCGCGACCACCGCGCGCTGGTCGCTGCGGCGGTCTGGCTCATCGAGGAGGAACTCAGCATCCGTTCGAGGCGGCTCGCCGGCCGCTACGAGCCGTCTCCGGGACAGGCTTCTCGGTCATTCGGTGTGCCCGCCGTAGTCGAGGAGACGGCCGCGGTGGTGCTGGCCCTGCGCAGCGTGAGTATGGCGGCGGCGTCGGGGCGACTGCCGACGACGACGTTCGCGCTGCGCTGGCTGGCGGGCTTGCAGCGCAAGGATGGCGGCTGGGGACGACTGGCCTCTTGGCCCGGCAGCCCGCTGGTCACCAAGCTTCCGCTATTCGACCTGGGGGAGCAGGAGGACGCATCGTCGCCGGAGGTGACGGCCTACGCGGTGCGGGCGCTCGCGGAAGCCGGGCAGCCGGGTTCTCCGGCGATCAGGCGAGGCGTCGCCTGGATGCTGCGGGCTCAGTCCCCGGATGGCTCATGGCCGGCCGAGCACGGAACCGGCGACCTGCTGGTGACCGCAGCGGTGGTTCCGGCCCTGATCGCGGCCGGCGTCCTCGCGGGGAAGCCGCCGATCGTGCGTGCCGTCGGGTGGCTGCTGGAGCAGCAGAACACCGACGGCGGCTGGGGGTACCCATTGCCCGGCCGTACCCGAGGGCCGGACGGCCCTGGGCCCTCGGCGCCGCTGCCGACCGCCCGCGTGCTGGTGGCATTGCTGGCCGTCGGCGGTCAGGCGGCGATGGATGCGGCCGAGCGCGCGGCGACCTTCCTCGTGACATCGCAGCGCCCCGACGGTACCTGGCCGGACGCGCGGCCGGGTCCGGCCGACCCCCCGGTGACGCGCGGCCATAAGCCGCGGCTGACCGAGGACTGCGGGGCCGCGGCCACGGGCGACACGCTGGAGGTCGACACCGCCGCCCTGAGTGCCCTCGGGCAGTACCTGGCGAGGGGCGGCTCATGAGCGCCTGACCGGACGGCCTCCGGGCGGACGACGATCTGCCAGGGCCGGGCCATGGGGTTAGTTCGCAGAGCCTTTTCAGCATCCGCTCAGGAACATGGGCCAACATCAGTAGCGCTCAAGCCGACTGGCTTGTTGTGGGCATGGCCCCCTATAGCTTGGTTATGCCCTCACTATCGATCTCACGGTGCGAGGAGTACGGATGTTCGGTGTCTACCTGAGGCGCGAACTGCGCCGGCGCGCCCGGCAGGCCAGCATCATCGCGATTGGCCTGGCGCTCGGTATCGGCCTGGTCATAACCGTCACGGCGCTGTCCGCAGGCGTGAAGGACGCGCAGAGCGACGTGCTGCACTCGCTGTATGGGCTGGACACCGACATCACGGTGACCCAGGCTCCGACGGCGGGCAGTTTCACCGGAGGCGCGCGGACCTTCTTCAATTTCGGCGGATCGAGCGGCAGCCGGCCCAAGGCCGGGACGACGATCTCGATCGACAACCTGACCGGCGCCGGCTACGGCGCCCTGCCGGACTCGGACGTCACCTCGATCGCCGGCATGAAGAACGTAGCGGCGGCAGCCGGCGGCCTGACGCTGACCGACACCAAGACCAGCTTCACGATTCCCAACACCAGCAGCGGGTTCGGCTTCGGCCAGTCCGGCGGCGGCTCGGGCCAGCGCGGGTCGCTCGTGCAGCCGACCACGATCAGTGTCTACGGCGTGCTGGTGAGCGGCAGCGGCGCCGCGCTCGGCCCGCTCAGCTCGGCCAGCACGACGTCCGGCCGGACCTTCACGGCCGCCGACGCCAACTCCGACGTCGCGGTCATCGATTCGGGCTACGCCAAGTCGGCCAAGCTGTCGGTTGGCTCCACGGTGACAGTGGCGAAAACCAGCTTCAAGGTCATCGGCATCGTCAGCCAGTCGGCGGCCAGCAACCCGCCTGAGGTCTATATCCCCCTGGAGCGGGCCCAGGCGCTGGGCACCGCCGACGGCAAGAGCCTCAAGGGCGACGTCAACACGATCTATGTCGCCGCCAACAGCGCCGCCAACATCAACCTGGTGTCGAAGGAGATCTCGGGAACCTACCCGAAGGCCACGGTCACGAACGCCAACAACCTCGACAACGAGCTGACCGGCTCGCTGTCCAGCGCCGCTAACCTGGCGGGCAGCCTGGGCAAGTGGCTCGCGATCGCGGTGCTCGTGGCCGCGTTCGTGCTGGCCAGCTTGCTGACGACCTCGGCGGTCTCGCGACGGGTCAGGGAGTTCGGCACGCTCAAGGCGCTCGGCTGGACCAGCCGGCGGGTCGTCGGCCAGGTCGTCGGTGAGGCGCTGGTCATCGGCCTGATCGGCGGTGTCGTCGGGGTAGGCCTCGGGTTCCTCGGGTCGACACTGGTCAGTCACTCCACCGGGACGCTGACCGCGGCCCTCGGCCCGACGACCGGCTCCGCCACGCCAGGTGGTTCCCGGACCTTCACCGGCGGATTCCCCGGTGGTGGCGGGTTCTCGGGCGGCGGGTTCCCCGGTAGCGGCAGCTCGGGCTCATCCTTTGCCGGCGGGTTCCGCCGGTTCTCATCGACCGCGAGCCACACCGTGCCGGTGCACCTGAGCGCCCCGGTGAGCGGCGAGGCCATCGCCGCGGCAGTGGTCCTCGCGATCCTGGGCGGTCTGCTGGCCGGCTCGCTCGGCGGCTGGCGTGCCGCCCGGCTGCGCCCGGCTGCGGCCCTTGCGAGGGTCGAGTGAGCATGCGACGACAAGCTGACCGATCGGGAACTGCGGCCATCCAGGGAGACATGTGATGTACAAGCTGACGGGCGTGACCAAGGACTACCAGAAGGGCCGCCAGGTCGTCCACGCCCTGCAGGGCGTTGACCTGGCGATCGCAGACGGCGAGTGGCTGGCCATTCAGGGCCCGACGGGGCACGGCAAGACCACGCTCCTGCAGATGCTCGGGGGCCTCGACCGGCCGACCCACGGCCAGATCGAGTTCGGGGACGGCACCCCCGTGGACCTGGCCCAGCTACGCGAGGCGCAGGTCACCAAGATCCGGGCGGATCAGATCGGGTTCATCTTCCAGACGTTCAATCTGGTGCCCACCCTGAGCGCCCAGGAGAACGTGGAGACCGCGCTCGTCCCGCAGCATGTGCACCCGGCGACCCGCCGGGCGCGTGCCGCGCAGGCACTGGCGGACGTGGGCCTGGCCGACCGGGCCCGGCATCTGCCGTCCGAGCTGTCCGGCGGCCAGCAGCAGCGGGTGGCGATTGCCAGGGCGCTGGTCAAAGAGCCCAGCGTGCTGCTGGCTGACGAGCCGACGGGCAATCTTGACGAGGGCACCAGGGACGAGATCATCGGCGTCCTGGAGAAGCTGTGGCAGAACCTGGGGCTGACCCTCGTGCTGGTCACGCACGACAGTCAGATCGCCCGCCGCGCGCAGCGTATTGGCCTCATGAAGAACGGCAAGATCTCGATCAAGCAGGACACCCGGAAGGCGCCCGCCTGACCGGAGCCTGACCGGCGGCTGGCCCCGCCCGCGCCCCGGCCGGGACCAGCCGCCGCCCGATATCAAAGACTGGCGGCGCCGCTATCACGAGTACGGCAGCGCGAGCTCGCACCAGACGACCTTGCCCGACAGCGACCGCCGGGCGCCCCAGCGCTGGGCGACCTGGCTGACGACCTGCAGTCCCCGGCCGCGCTCGTCCTCCTCATCGGGGTGGCGCAGCCGCGGCAGCGCGGCCGAATCGTCCAGGACCTCGCACACCAGCCCGCCCTCCAGGATGAGCCTGAGCCCGATCTTGCCCTGCGCGTACCTGACGGCGTTAGTGACCAGCTCAGACACCAGCAGCTCGGCGGCCGGGAGCAGTTCGGCGAGACCCCATTTGCGGAGCGGGCGCTTGATCAGTGACCTTGCCTTACGGGCCGAGGTCAGCTCGGCGGGCAGCGTCCAGCGCACGATGTTCTCGGACGGTATGGTCCGCAGGCGCGCGATCAGCACCGCGATGTCATCGCGCTGCTCGTCCGCGTACACGCCGGCCAGGGTCGCCTTGCACAGATCCTCGAGCGGCAGGTCCACACTCTGCGGGGTGAAGATGTCGCGCAGCCGGGCCAGGCCCTCGTCGATGTCCTTGCTCCGCTTCTCGACCAGCCCGTCGGTGTACAGCACCAGCAGGCTGCCGTCGGCGACCGGCAGCGTCCGGCTCTGGATCGGGCCAGTCCCTACTCCCAGCGGCGGTGCCGGGGAGACGTCGAGCAGCTCGTTGGACCCATCCGGCCGGACGAGCAGCGGCGGCAGGTGCCCGGCCGAGGCCACCTCGCACGTGCCGGCGACCGCGTCGAATATCGCGTACACGCACGTGGCGAAGTGCGGCTCGCGCGCACCCAGCTCCTGCATCAGCTCGTTCAGCTGCTGCAGCGTCTCCGCCGGCGGCAGCTCGAGCATCGCCAGCGTGTGGATGGCGGTACGCAGCCGCCCCATCGTCACCGCTGCGCGCACGCCGTGCCCGGCCACGTCACCAACGACGAGGGCGACCCGGCCACCCGGCAGCGCGATCGACTCGTACCAGTCCCCGCCGACCTCGATTAGCTTGCTTCCGGGCAGATAGCGGTGCCTGACGTCGACCGAGGATGGCGCCGACAGGCCGGTCGGCAGCATGGCCCGCTGCAGCGTGAGCGCGGTGGCACGCTCGCGGCTGTAGCGCTGGGCGTTGTCCATGAAGATCGCCGCCCTGGCCGCGAACTCCATGCCGATCTGCATGTCGTACGCGTCGAACCGGCGGAATCCGACCCGGCGTACGCACACGAAGAATCCGAGCATGACGTCGCGCGCGATCAGCGGCAGCAGCAGCATGGACACGCCCGACAGGAGCTCGGCGACCGGGCGGCGGGTCCAGGTCGCTGCCATCGTGGAGGCGTTTGCGCTGCTCATGACCTCCATGACCGGCCTGCCGGTGTCCATGCACCGTGTGTAGGGCGTATCCGGCGGGTAGTGCAGGATCTCCCCGGTCGGGAACGCGGCATCCCAGGCGCCGTTCTCATCGTCGTGGGCTACCGCCAGGCGCCGGACCGGATTGGACCCGTCCGGGGTCTCAGCGGGGAACTCGTCCTCGCCGATCAGGCTCTCCAGGACGACCAGGCCGGCCGCGTTGCAGAAGTGCGGGACCAGGATGCCGATCAGCTCGGGCGCCATCTGGTCGATGTCCAGGGCGCCGCCGATCCGGCGTACCGCGCCCTCCAGCATGATGTGGCGCATCACCGCCGGGTCCAGGAACCGTTCCGAGGGCGGCAGCGCCATCCGCATGATCACCTGCGCGACCAGCTCCGGATCGTCGGAGCGGATCGGCTGGACGCTGACGACGACGTCGGTGGTCGCGCCGTCCGCGGTCCTGAACGCCAGCGCGGCTGAGCTCTCGCGGTCGGATATCGCGCTGTCGATAAGTCCCTGCAGCGTGGCCGCCGCGGGGCCGTCCGGGTTGGCGAGCAGGCTGCTCAGCTCGGTCCCGATCAGCGTGCCCGGATCGGCGAGCACGTCACCAGCACTGCGGTCATGCTGGCGTACGCGGCCCGCCTTATCGATCCCGAGGATGAGCGTGCGAGCGGATGTATTAGCCAGCAGCGCGGAAACCTCAGCCGCCACTGCGGATGCCACCGAAGTGCTCCCTTCGGCAGAAGCGGACTACGGTTCGTTCTCCTTAGTATGGAGCAGCTTTATTCCTATTGGGAGAGAACGACGGTTTGGTTTAGCCGCGATATCGATAATCCATTAGGTCAGGAGGCTGGTCACGGTGCCGGGATTGGACCGGGTGATCAGCGTCGGAGTCCGCGACTGGTGCGACCTGGCGGCGTGACTCCCCGCGACCGAACGGGCCGGGGGTCTTACGCGTCGCGGGCCGGTTCGCCGTGGCCCGCGTTGGCCCGCCCGCGACCCCAGTACGCCTTGGGTGACATCTGGTCCTGAGCCAGGCCGCGGCTGGCGAGGATCTCGCGCAGCCTGAGGACGACCTTGGCCTCGCCGAGCAGGTAGGCGTGACCGCTGCCGGATGGCAGCTCGACCTCGGCCGCCTCCGCCGACAGGGCCGCAGGATCGCCGGCCCGGCCGCCGAGCCGGTGCAGCCAGCTCACCCTGGTCCTCGCGGCCGCGGCCACCTCTTGTTCATCCTCGGGGTCGGGGATCTCGAGCACGATCGTCGCCTCGCTGTCGCCGGGCAGCGACTCGGTCATCGCCAGGATGGCAGGCATGGCCGACTCGTCGCCCATGAACAAGTGCCAGTCGGCCTCCAGCGACGGGCTGATCTTGCCCCGCGGCCCGATGCCCTCGATCCGGTCACCCGGCCGGGCCGACCTTACCCACCGATCGCCTGGCCCGTCGCCGTGCAACACGATGTCGAGCGTGAGCGCGCGCCGCGCGCGGTCAAGCCGCCTGATCGTGTACCGCCGCCGGACCGGCTTGTTTCCGTCGGCGGCGACCAGCAGCATGACGTCCTGGCCTGGCTGGTAGCTGAACCCGTCAAGCTCGGCGGCGGCCAGCTCCAGCCGCTGCATGTGCGGGCTGTATCGCTCAGTCGCCAAGACTTCGAGGTGCAGCTTCCTCGTGCCTGCGAGCGACCCGGTGAGCTGGGCAAACGGGTCGTCCAAGGCCGCCAGTACCGTCTCCGGCAGCGCGTCGGTCATCAGATTTGCCTTCCTGGCGCAGCGTGCTGCCGCCCGTTCGGCGGCCGATGCCTCAGGTTATGCGAGCCGTCGGCGGCCAACAGATCTGGTGCCCAGGGGCGGTTGCGTTCAGAATGGGGTGCGGTCACGGGTCTAGGGGACAATGTGCGGGACGCTAGGGGCTGGCGCGCGCCGGATCAGTGCACGGATGACCTGGGTCAGCGGGTCTCGGTGCCGTCTGTAGTGCGCCGGGTGGTGTCGCTGGTCCCGTCGCTGACCGAGACCGTGGCATCGCTGGACCCGGGTCTGCTGGCTGGCGCGACCGACTGGTGCTCGCACCCGCCGGAACTGGCAGTGCGCCGGATCGGCGGTACGAAGAACCCGGACATCGGCAAGATCGTCGGTCTTGCACCTGACATCGTGCTGGCCAACGAGGAAGAGAACCGGGGCCCCGATCTCGACGCGCTTCGCGCCGCCGGACTGGCCGTGTGGGTCACCAGTATCAGGGACCTGCCCGGCGCGTTGCGCTCGCTGCGTCGGAT
>JASIBJ010000492.1 GCA_030045215.1 Streptosporangiaceae bacterium
GCTGGACGCTGCCGCGGACCACGAACTCATCCCACCTGGCGGCGTGGCCGACATACTCGATCTTGTGCGTGTACTGGTCGGACCAGAAGGTGTGGACGTAGTCGTAGGGATCCGTTGCGCCGAGCATCGACCTGGCCGCGGCGGCCCCCTGCTTCTCCGCGTTGTTGAAATGCTCGACCCGGATCCGCCCGAACAAAGGATGCAGATGGTTCGCCACGTCACCGGCCGCGTAGACGTCAGGCGCGCTGGCCCGGCAGAGTTCGTCGGTCAGGATCCCGTTCTCTTGCGCGACCGGGACATCGGGGATGACGGGTTCTATGCCGATGCCGACCACGGAGAAATCGCACGCGATACGCCGGCCGTCGGCAGTCACAACCGCCTCCAGTCGTTCGGTGCCCTCGAAAGCGGCAACGCGGGCTCCGGGCAGCAGGTCGACGCCGTTCGCGCGGTGGAATCCGCCGATCAGCGCGCCGACCTGGCCGCCCAGGACCCGGTCCAGCGGGTCCCGGCCAGGGAAGACTGCGGTGACGCGGACCCCGAGTTGAGTCAGCGAGGCCGCTACCTCGCAGCCAATGAAGCCCATGCCCACGACGACCGCGCGCCGGCCCGGCACCGCCTCCTGCTTGATGGCGTCGCACTCGGCCACCGTGCGCAGATAGTGGATCCCGGCCAGGCCAGCGCCCGTGATCTTCAGCCGCCGGTTGCGTCCTCCGGTAGCGATCAGGAGCCGCTGGTAGCCGGCTTCCTGGCCTGACACCAGAGTGACTTTGTGCGCAGCCGTATCGACAGTGGCCACGGCACCGGGTCGAAGCTCGACATCGTGATCGGCGTACCATCCGGCCGGCCTGACGTACCAGCCGTCGAGATCTTCCTCCGACCGCAGGTAGGTCTTCGACAGCGGTGGGCGGCCGAAGGGGATGCCCGGCTCGGGGCTAACGACTACGACTGGCCCGCGGAAGCCCTCATCCCGGAGGGTGGCGGCGGCATTGCCGCCCGTGAGAGCGCCGCCGATGATCACTATCGGGCTTCCGCTGGTTCGCGCGCTCACCGGACATATTCTGCCGCTTGCCGCCGGTGAGCCGTCCGCCGCGTCACCGCCCGGCCGCTCAAGCCCGCCTAAGGCCGGCCCGGGCCGGTCGCATAGGTCGTGGCCGGCTCGGTCGCGTACCGCGCCATCACGTCCGTGATCTGGGCGGGACTTAGCGGCGAGCCAGACGAGGCCATGTCGCGGAGGTCACGAAAGTACTGCACGTACAGGTCGGGCGTGAACGTGTTGAGTAGCGTCACGGGCTCATCGCCGCCGTTGGCGAAGGTGTGTGGCGCTCCGGGCGGAATCATCACGAGGGTGCCAGGCGGCGCCTCGTACGATTCCGCCCCCACGGTGAAGGTCGCAGTACCGGCCACGACGTAGAAGCCTTCGTCGTGGCGGCCGTGCCGATGCTGCGGGGGCCCGGCCACGTGCGGCGCAATCGTGATCTCCGCGACGCCAAGCCGGTGCGCGGTGGTGTTTCCGTCTTCCAGGATGCGCAGCCGGATCGGCCCGTCCAGGGCAATCTCGCCGCTGTCCGGCGGCACGACCGAAACCGAGGTTGCGGCCTGCTCGGCCGACGCGCGCCGGACCGCAGCGGTGAAGTCCCGCACGGCCGCCAGCAGGTCGTCAGGGGCTTCCAGCTGCGGCAGGTGGCCAGCGTGCTCGATCAGCTGGAACTGTGCGCCGGGAATCTGCTCCGCGTAGGTCCGGCCGTGCTCGACGGGGATCATCCGGTCGGCCGCGCCCCAAATGATCAGGGTCGGCATCGCGACTGCCGTCAGGCGGTCTCGCAAGCCCGGATCTGCCATCGCGGTCCCCGCGTAGGCCTGCAACGCAGCCCGGTTAGCCGCCATCGCGGCGACTCGCTCAGGGGGCAGAGCAGCCGGATTGATGCGGAATCCGTCCGGGTTGAAGTAGCTCAGCCCGGCGACCTGATCCAGCGTCAGCGAAAAGAAGTCGGGAACTGGTGCGCTGTCGAGCTGAAGTCCCGCCGCGTCGACCAGGACGACCGAACTGACCCGCCGGTCGGCCGCGGCGCTCTCGGCCAGCGCGAGCTCGGCTGCGATCCAGCCGCCGATCGAGTTGCCGATGACGCAGACGTCGGTCAGCTCGAGCTCGCGCAGGAGCACGGCGTAGACCGCGGCGAGCCCGGCGATGCTGGCCAGTTCCGCCGGGCGGGGCGTGCCGTCGAAGCCGGGATGCGCCGGGACTATGACGCGATAGCCCGCGGCGGTCATCAGCGTGGCGAATCCGGCAACCGAGAACGAGCCGGCGCCGCCGTGAAGCAAGAGGACCGGCTGGCCGGTGCCGCTCTCGGTGTAGGTCAGCGGTACCGTCCCGATGCCCTCGACAGTGAGACACGTAGCGGCGCTGTTCATGGCACATTCCCTCCGCATTCGTAAGAGTGGGCTCTCACGAATGACGCTAGCTTAGCTTCGCTCCTTATGCAAGTCAGCTCTCATAATGAGAGTCAACTTGACGAAGCTCTGCCTGCGCGGCAGAGTGGAGACATGACAGCGGGTGCGGTTGGCCGGGTGAATCAGAAGCAGCGCACCAGGGCTGCCATCGTCGCCGCAGCACGGGATCTCATTACGGGTAGCGCCGAGATCACCATGCCCGCCGTTGCCCAGGCCGCGCTGGTCTCCGAGGCGACGGCATACCGCTACTTTCCCGATCTGGTCTCGCTGCTGCGGGAAGCGGTCGACGGGACCTGGCCCAGCCCGGAGGAGGCCCTGGCCTCGGTCGAGCACAGCGCCGACGCCGTGGAGCGGATCGGGGTGGCGACCAGGCAACTGCTGCGTCATGTCCAGGCTTACCAGGGCGCGGTCCGGGCCATGATTGCTGCCTCGGTGGTGCGACCACCGGCAGCCGGCGTCCGTCCTGGCTATCGCTTCGGAATCATCGATCAGGCACTAGCCCCGCTGGAAAGCGGACTCGGCCGAAGGAGCCCCGA
>JASIBJ010000493.1 GCA_030045215.1 Streptosporangiaceae bacterium
GGCCGAGATGTCGTTCTTCGACGACGTCGACGCCGAGGCGGCCGAGGTGGGCCTGCGGGTCCGCACTGGCTGCCAGCAGATGCCTGACCCCGAGCCGACGTCGATGTTCGATGACGTCCTCACAACCGAGACCGCGCAACTCGCCCGCGAACGAGCGGAGTTCACGGCCTACCTTGACTCGTTCGTTGCCGAGGAGGCCGCACGATGACCACGCTCACCCTGTCCAGGGCGCTCAACGAGGGTCTCCGCAAGGCGCTGGAGGACAACCCGAAGGCGCTCATCATGGGCGAGGACGTCGGCAAGCTCGGCGGCGTGTTCCGCGTGACCGACGGCCTGCAGAAGGACTTCGGCGAGGCCAGGGTCATCGATACCCCGCTGGCCGAGTCCGGCATCATCGGCACGGCAATCGGCCTGGCGCTCCGGGGCTACCGGCCGATCTGCGAGATCCAGTTCGACGGCTTCGTGTTTCCCGCCTTCGACCAGATAGTGAGCCAGCTGGCCAAGATGCGGTACCGCTCGCTCGGGAAGCTCAGCCTGCCGGTAGTGGTCCGGATTCCGTTCGGTGGCGGCATCGGTGCAGTGGAGCATCACAGCGAGTCTCCGGAAGCGCTGTTCGCGCACACGCCGGGGCTGCGGGTCATCGCGTGCGGCGGTCCCGCAGACGCGTACACGATGATCCAGCAGGCCGCCGCCAGCGACGACCCGGTCATCTTCTTCGAGCCCAAGCGGCGCTACTGGGACAAGGAAGACGTGGACACCGACGGCCTGGCCAGCGCACTGCCGCTGGACAGGGCTCGCGTCCTCGTGCCCGGCACCGACGTGACCGTGCTGTGCTACGGCCCGATGGTGCGGACCTGTGCCGAGGCCGCCGTCGCCGCGTCGGCCGACGGCCGGTCGCTCGAGATCATCGACCTGCGGTCGCTGGCACCGCTAGACACCGGCACCATCTTCGAGTCGGTGCGGCGCACGGGCCGCTGTGTCGTCGTGCACGAGGCGGTTGTCACCGGCGGCCTCGGCGCCGAGATCGCCGCGCAGGTGACCCAGGAGTGCTTCTACAGCCTGGAGGCCCCGGTCCTGCGCGTCGGTGCGTACACCACTCCGTACCCGCCGTCGAGGCTGGAGGAGCACTACCTCCCCGACCTGGACCGAATCCTGGATGCGGTCGACCGCAGCTACGGGTACTGAGAGGGCCTCATGTCAGATCTCAAGGAGTTCAAGCTCCCTGATGTCGGAGAAGGCCTGACCGAGGCCGACATCATCAAGTGGCACGTCAAGCCCGGTGACCAGGTTGCCGTCAACCAGATCATCGTCGAGATCGAGACGGCCAAGGCCGTCGTCGAGCTGCCGAGCCCGTACGCCGGGGTCGTCGCGAACCTGCTGGTCGCTGAGGGTTCGACCGCGGATGTGGGAACACCCATCATCTCGGTGGACGTAGGCGGCTCGGACAGCGCCGTCGGCGAGGCGCGAGTGACCGTGGACATCCCGGCCGAGGCGGCCGAGCAGCAGGCAATCAGCCAGGGCGAGGACATGGTGCCGGCACCGCCCATTGAGGGAGCGGTCGAGCCGGGCATCATCGGCAGTCCGGCGCCGAAGGCCGAGCGCCAGGCAGTTCTGGTCGGCTACGGCGTGAAGCTCGGCACGACGACCAGGCGCACTCGCAAGAGCGCAGCGACCCAGGCCGCGGCGAGCCAGGCCGCGGCGAGCCACGCCACCGCAGCCGCTCCGGCACCTCCAGCTCCGCCTGCACCGAAGCCGCAGGCTCCGGTGCAGGCGACCCCGACCGCCAACGGCTCGCCTGGGGGCCGGCCTGGCGGACCGGCGCTCGCCAAGCCGCCTGTCCGCAAGATGGCCAGGGATCTCGGCGTCGACCTGGCCGGGCTGGCTGGGACCGGACCTAACGGCTCGATCACCAGGGACGACGTTCAGCTGGCGGCGGCGGGAGTTGGCGGGGCAGGCTTCGTTCCCTCCGTAGCAGCGACCGGTCAGATAACCGCCACAGCGATGCCGCGGGAGGAACGCATCGCGATCCGTGGCGTTCGCAAGGCCACCGCTGCGGCCGTGGCGGCAAGCGCGTTCACCGCGCCGCACGTCACGGAGTTCCTGCAGATCGACATCACCGAGACGATGACGGCGACGGCGCGGCTGCGCACACTTCCTGAGTTCGCCGATGTGCGAGTGTCGCCGCTGCTTCTGGTAGCCAAGGCGCTGCTCGTGGCCGCCGCCCGGCATCCGGTGATCAACTCAAGCTGGGACGAGGCCGCGCAGGAGATCGTGGTCAAGCACTATGTGAACCTCGGCATCGCCGCGGCCACCGATCGCGGGCTGGTCGTGCCGAACGTCAAGGACGCCCATGCACTGACGCTGCCGGATCTGGCCAGGGCGCTCGCGCAGCTGGCCGAGACCGCGCGGGCGGCCAAGTCAACCCCGGCCGACCTGTCCGGCGGCACGATCTCGATCACCAACGTCGGCATCTTCGGCGTCGACACCGGGACTCCGATCCTGCCGGTCGGCGAGGCTGCGATCCTGGCGTTCGGGCAGGTCAAGGATGCTCCGTGGGTGGTCGACGGCGAACTGGCCGTGCGCAAGGTCTGCACGCTCGCGTTGTCGTTCGACCATCGGATAGTCGACGGTGACCTGGGCTCAGCGGTGCTGCGTGACGTCGGCGCGATGCTGACCGACCCGTTGCGGATGCTGGCCTGGTCCTGAACCCGCCGCCGCACGTCGAAGGGAGCCGGATGATCAGGCATGTCGTCCTTCTCAGCTGGACCGAGGACATGACCGACGAGATGGAGCAGAAGTTCGCAGACGAGCTTCTCGCGCTCGCCCCGACCCTGCGGGGCGCGCGGTCGTATCACGCGGGCCCAGACGCCGGGCTCGTTGACGGCAACTTCGATTTCGTGGTCGTTGCCGACTTCGACGATGCCGACAGCTATCTCGCCTACCGCGACAACGCCGTGCACAGGGACATCATCAGTCGCTACAGCGGCCCGTATTCCAAGGCCAGGGCCGCGCTCCAGTACGAGATCTGACGGCAGCCAGGCCGGAGCCATCCCGGCCTGGCTGTCCGGTCGCGGCAACCGCTAGCGCGTGACGTGCGCGGTCCCGGTGATGGTCTGCTCCAGGACCACGGGGGTAGCGTTCGGATTGCACTGGCCCTTGCTGCGGCCGGCGATGCCGACGCCGCTGATCAGGGCCTTGCCCGACCCGGAGATCCCCTTGTAGGCGCCGGTGCCGTCCTCGATCGTGAACTTCGAGGTCCCGGCGAACTCCATCAGGCAGCTCTGCCGGTTGAGCTGCTCCTTGAGGACGTGGAACGGGAAATTGTGGTTGATCTTGAAGGTGCCCGTCGGCAGCTTGACCAGATCCACGTTGGCGCCGGCGATGTCGGTGCCGCCGGCCGTGAACAGGCCGGTCGCGATGATGGTGTACTTGCTGGCGCTGGGCTGGGTGGTCATGAGGCTGAAGTGCTCAGTCCCTGAGGTAGCGGACCGCTGGACCGTGCTGGCGCTTGCCACCGCAAGTCCTGTCCCGCTCGCGATCATGGCGACTGCGGCGGCGCCGACAATCGTGATCCTGCTAACGCGCATGTCTGTTTCCCCTCTGCTACGCGCTTAGGCGCCGAGCCCGCGGGCGCGGGCTCGCAGCAGAAACGCTAGGAAAATGGCGGACCGCCGTGAACGCGGAAACCCACACACATTGACCTGGCGGTTCCGCACGTCAGGGCCCGCACTCCAGCAGGGCAGCAGCGATCCGGTCGAATTCCAGCCCGGCCACTGCCGCGGCCGCGGCCACCACCGCGGCGGTCGGCGCCTCGAACAGCGCGAAGCAGGTCTCCTCGGAACGGACGAAGATGGCCCCGGCAAATCGGACCGGTGCCACATCGGCAGACGCCGCAGCGGCTCCCTGCCTGGCCTGCTGCGCGATGTCGGCCAGGGATGCGCTGGCCGGAAGGTAAAACTCCGCCAGGAAGAACATGTTTGGCAATGTGACACGCGGATAGCGGCCGACGGAACGCGGAGATCCACACGCTTTGAGCCTGGCCGCAGGTCGCGTTGGCCGACGCGGTGACCCGGTCAGCGGCTGGCGTGCTGCATCGCGGCCGCCAGTTCCGTACGGGACCGGACGCCGAGTTTGGCGTACACCTTGGTCAGCGTTGATTCGATGGCCCGCACCGAGACGAACAGCTCGGCAGCGGCCTCTTTGTTAGTCCGCCCGGCGGCAACCAGGTCGGCTACGCGCAACTCGGTGGCGGTGAGATCCGTCGGCGCCGGCGCGCGGCCGCTGATCCTGGCGAGCTCGGCGAGTGCGCGTTCCGCCCAGAGGCGGGCACCGGCGCGCGCAAAGAGCTCATGCGCCTCAGTGAGCGTCGCGCGGGCCGCCGCGCGCTCCTTGCGGCGTAGCTGTATTCCCCCGAGCAGCAGCAGGATCCGGCCACGCGCGAGTGGCTGCGGGGAGACCTGGTCATGCAGGCGCAGCGCCGTGGTGAGCTGGGCGACGCCCTCGCGAAGGTCGCCACGGGCGGCAGCCAGATGGCCACGGCACCGCGCGATGATGGCGTTGCCAACTGGGCCGTAGGCGGTCGCGGCCATGTCCGTCACCAGAGCCGCCGCCTGCTCAAGGTCGCCGGCGCCGATCAGCGCATCGACGGCCTCCAGGTCGAGGCCTGTGGTCACCAGGAACCGGGCTGACCCCGAGCGCCACCTGACTGCGAGCGGACCGAGGCAGTCGGCCGCGGCCCGGTAGTTCCCCTGGGCAAGCTCGAGCATGCCCAGCAGCGACTCGCCGCGCAGCCTGAAGGTTGGCGTGCTCGCTTCGCCGGCAACTTCCATTGCCTGCCGCGCCAGAGTGGTGGCCGTATCGACTTCGCCGCGATAGACGGCTGACAGGCCGCTGGCCCACAACAACGCGGCGAGGACATGCGGATGGTCGAGCTGCTCTGCGCACTCCAGCCCTTGTGCGGCCAGAGCCGCGGCCGCCTCCAGGTCGCCGCGGCAGACTGCGAGCTGCGACAGTCGCATGAACATGTCCGGGCGCCAGTACTCCTGTCCCGTCACCTCACATGCCGCCAGGACTCGGCGCCAGTGCGCCTCGGCCTCCTCCAGCCGCCCCGCTAGGAAGCTGGCCTGGCCAGCGACGAGCGATGCCGGGTTCTCCATGCAGGCCTCGAGGCCAAGCTCGTCCTCGACCGACAGCGCCCGCTGCAGCAGGTCCTGATCGACCTCTCGGCCGTCCAGGAGCTGCATCGAGCAC
>JASIBJ010000494.1 GCA_030045215.1 Streptosporangiaceae bacterium
TGCTTGCTGTCATTGAAGTCAGCCGGCTGCTCGGCCAGTCAACAGCGGGACGGCAGGCGTTCACCAAGTTTGAATACAGCACCGTGACCACGGACGAGTTCAACTCGGCCGCGTCGCTGCAGTCTTTCGTCGAGAGCATCGCGTTGCGCAAGGCCATTGCGGTGACCACCGAGCAGGCGGTCATCGCCTACGACCGAGCCGATCCCGGTCAGCCGCTGGCCGCGTACTACCCGACGTCGGCCAGTATGGCCACGGGCAGCCCGGAACTGGACTACCCCTACGTCCTCACCTCGTCCACCGCGGCGGAGTCCCAGGCGGCGGAGGCATTCGGCCGGTTCCTGCAGGACTCGTACGCGCAGTCGGTGATCCGCTACAACGGCTTCCGGTCGGGCAGCGGCGTCCCTGACGACTTGCCTGCCTCGTCCGGGCTGAGTTCACAGCGGCTCGACGTTGCCACGCCGGCCGCGGCTACCGAAGTCGCCGCCAACCTGTCGACCTGGCAGAAGCTCGGACTGGGCTCGAGGGTTCTGGCGATCCTCGACGACTCCGCGGCGATGCGCGCGCCCTCCGGACTCGACAACCTGAACCTTGAGCAGGTACTCGACCAGACCGCATCCCGCGGGCTTGCGCTGTTCCCTGCCTCAACCGAGATGGGACTGTGGGAAGCACCGAACGGCAGTAATCCGGCTACGAGCTACAAGACCCTCGTGCCGGTCGGTCCGCTGCCCGCACCGTATGGGATCGTCTCGCGGCGGGAAGAGCTCGCGCAGATCGACCTGGGGATCACCCCGACCGACAACCCGATGCATCTCAACGACGCGATTCTCGCGGCCTACAAACTGATGACCAGCACCTACGCGGCGAGCTACTCCAACGCCGTCGTCCTCTTGACCGCGGGCATCGACGCGAGCGGTGACATGAAGCTCGCCAGCCTGCTCAGCCAGCTCAAGAGCCTGTATAACCCGGCCAGGAAGGTCTCGATCATCATCGTTCAGTTCGGGCAGCTCGGCGACTTCACGGCAATGCGGGACATCGCCAACGCGACCGGCGGTGCCGCCTTCCAGATCACGAACCCCGATCAGATTGCCCAGGTCTTCATCGAGGCGCTCACGCAGCGGGTGTGCGACGAGGGCTGCACGGTTCCCTGATCGACGCCGGGCTCTCCGCGAGCGAACCGTGCCGCCAACGATGCCCGCCACGAACCGAGCCCGCGCGGACCGAAGCCCGCCGCCAACGATTCCCGGATGTTACAGAGTTTGGTTCGCTAAACGTGTGAACCTGATTCGGGGGTAGTGCGTCATCAATAATGAGGCCCGGCGAGAGCGGGGCGCCGGGCCTCACTCTAATCTTCCCGGCCCTTTCCGGCCGGATCCCTTTCAGCCAGCCGACGCGGTGTCGAGCGCGTGGTGGGCCCTTGCTATCAGCACCGGGACCGCCTGCCCCTGGTGGTCAAATCCCTCTCCCACGGTCAGGTTCTGCTGGAACCTGGCGTTGATCCCCTCAAGCACGACCGCCAGCTTGAAATACCCGAAGGCAATGTAGTACCCGATCCCGGCGATGTCCCGGCCCGTCAGGTCCGCGTACCTGGCAGCGAACTCGGCCCGGCTGAAAAATCCCGGCTGCGCCGTGATGCCCGCCCCCACGTTGATGTCCAGCCAGCTGCGATCATCGCTGGAATCCGCCCAGTACGACAATGTCAGGCCAAGGTCGGCGAGCGGATCTCCGAGCGTCGACATTTCCCAGTCGACGACGGCGGCGATCCTGGCTGGCTGCCCCAGTGTCACCAGCGTGTTGTCGAGGCGGAAATCACCATGCACGAGCGTCCCGTCCGCGGACTCGGGCAGCCCGGCTTCAAGCCTCTTGACCAGGTCTTCGTATTCGGGGATCTCCCTGGTCTTCGACAGCTCCCACTGCCGCTGCCAGCGAATCAGCTGGCGGGCCATGTACCCGTGTGGCCGACCGAAGTTGCCGAGCCCGACGGCCTCGATGTCCACGGCGTGAATGGTGGCCATCATCTCGGCCAGCAGCCCCGACAGCTGGCGCCCCTGCTCGGCGGTGATGCGGCTGCCGTCCTCGGTCGTGCGCAGGACGACGCCGTCCACGTACCTCATGAGGTAGAAGGGTGCGCCGATGACCCCTGGGTCCTGGCAGATGGCGATCGCGTAGGGAACCGGCACCGCGCTGGTTCGCAGCGCGCTCAGGACCCGGTACTCACGGCCCATGTCGTGCGCCGTCGGCAGCACGTGCCCAAGCGGGGGCCTGCGCAGGACCAGTTGCCCGCCATCGAAGTCGAGCCGGTACGTCAGGTTTGACCGGCCGCCCGCGATGAGCTGCACGCTCCGCAGCTCGCCGAGGTCATCGAGCCCGGCGCCGGCCATCCACTTGACCAGCCTGAGCGGGTCCTCCACGCCCGGCACACCTGCGACTCGGTCGATTCCGCCGGGAACGCCGATGTCACCTGTCAACACGCACCTCATCCCGAAAACGCATGCGGCAATGATCCCTTATTGCTGCACGCCCGCACAGAGGGGTTCCAGATGATCTTTGTCTTCGGAGGGAACGAGGGGTACCCCCGCAGCCAGGTACCGTATCCGCATGACCGATCTGCCGCTATCGCCCACTCCCCGCACGACCTTGCACCGTCTCAGCGAGCGGGGCCGACTTGACCGCGCCGACCTGGACGCGGTCCTCGAAGCGGGCCTGATCTGCCACCTAGGCGTGATCATCGACGGTGCCCCGGTCGTATTGCCCACAGGCTACGGCCGGATCGGCGAGAACCTCTACCTCCACGGTTCGTCGGCCAACCAGTCACTGCGGTCGGCCGACAGGCAGCAGATCTGCGTTACCGTGACCCTGCTGGACGGCCTCGTCTGCGCCCGCGCGGTGTTCCACCACTCGATGAACTACCGGAGCGCGGTGATCTTCGGCACCGCGAGGCTGGTCGATGATCCAGAGGAGAAGCTGGCCGCGCTCAAGGCGGTCACCAACCACCTGGTCCCCGGCCGCTGGGATCACGCACGCGCTCCGACCCGCAAGGAACTGGCCGCCACGGCCGTGCTGGCCCTGCCGCTCGAGGAGGCCTCGGTCAAGGTGCGGTCCGGCGGCCCGAAGGATGACCCGGAGGACTACGACTCCGACATCTGGGCGGGCGTCCTGCCATCGGCCCTGGCCTTCGGCCCGGCCGAGCCCGATCCTGCCCTCGGCGGTCGCGTCTCGATTCCTGACCACATCGCGGTCCTGGCGAGCCAGTTCCGCGGGGCGCCCGAGGCAGGTTCCGGCTGATCGTCCGGACTGCCCCGCCGCTGCCCTAGGCTGGGTAAATGACTGATCAGCTCGTCTGGATCGATTGCGAGATGACCGGGCTCAATCTCGCTAGTGATGCCCTGGTTGAGATCGCGTGCATCGTCACCGACGGCGAGCTCAACGCCCTCGATGAGGGCATCGACGTCGTGATCAAGCCGCCGGCTGAAGCCCTGGACGAGATGCCCGAGGTCGTCAGGGAGATGCACACGGCCTCCGGGCTGCTGGCCGAGCTCGCGAGCGGGCTGACGCTCGCGGAGGCCCAGGAGCTGGTCCTGGCCTACGTGCGGCAGCACGTGCCGGAGTCCCGCAAGGTGCCGCTCTGCGGCAACTCGATCGCCACCGACCGGGCGTTCCTGGCCAGGGACATGCCCGAGCTCGACAATTTCCTGCATTACCGGATGATCGATGTGTCCAGCATCAAAGAGCTGGCCAGACGCTGGTACCCGCGCGTGTACTTCGCCAGCCCGGAGAAGCACGGCGGTCACCGGGCGCTTGCGGACATAAAGGAGAGCATCCGCGAGCTTCGCTATTACCGGGAGGCCGTCTTCGTGCCGCCTCCGGGCCCGGACTCGGCCAGCGCCAGGGAGATCGCGGCCAGGGTCGCGGGCGACACGCGGGCCGACGACGAATCCGGTTCTGCGGACTGACCTCCGGCCGGTATCATCTATGAGCCGCCGGGCGCGAACGCATCCGGCTGCATGGTGGGCGTAGCTCAGTTGGTTAGAGCGCCAGGTTGTGGTCCTGGATGTCGTGGGTTCGAATCCCATCGCTCACCCCATCGGACTGCCGTCTGACCTGCGGCTTTGTAACCCTGCCCATGATCTCGGTGCGCCCGTCGGCCAGTGGTGGGGCAAGACGCTGTTGCCTCGATGCCCAAGAACGCCCGCTGAGCTGCTGTAACGGCCGAAGCCGAGTGGGGCAATCCAAACAGATCGCGAGGCAAGCCCTAAGTTCCGGACGGCCGAGCAGATGCGCTGCGGCGCGATGCTTAGACCCGTGGGTAGTCCGGGCGAGGTTGTTGCTGGTGGCCCACGGAGACCGAGCAACACGATCTTTGCGCGTTACACGTATCGGTCTCCGCCTGGGCAGCTACCGCAGGTAGGCATCGTCGAGGCGGAACCATGGCAAAGCTCCCGGCGAGCCGCCGTTCTGGGCGCGTGACAGCTCCTCACTTACGACCGGCCTGGGCATCTGATCCGGTCGACCTGCGCGCGGGG
>JASIBJ010000495.1 GCA_030045215.1 Streptosporangiaceae bacterium
CGCCGAGGATCATCGCGCTGATGAGGATGATCGACAGCTTCGCGTACTCCGATGGCTCGATCTGGAAGCCGGCGGGCAGGTCGATCCATGACCTCGCGCCGTTCACGACGGTTCCAAACGGGAGCACGTACAGGAGACCCAGGCAGGAGACGATCATCACGACCGGGGCGAGCATCCGGATCTGGCGGTAGTCGAGCAGGCTCACCCCGGCCATCAGGACGAGCCCGATTGCGATGTTCAGCAGTTCCTTCGCCAGGTACTGATGCGGGTCAGCACCCTGTGCCTTCAGTGTCGGCTCGGTCGCCGCGTACACGAGCAGGGTGCCGAGCAGGCTCAGCGCCAGCACGACCGCCAGCAGCACCCAGTCAAGCCGCCGCAGCGGTGACGCGTGCCCGAAGAATTCCCGCAGCAGCCGGGACGGCAGGCGGCGCCGGCGCCCGCCCCCGGCGCCGAAGCCAATACCGGCCCGGCGCGAGGTGCCATCGAGCCGTACCGGCGCGAGTCCGCGATAGGCGCCCCTATCCCGGTAGGAGGACTGGCCCAGCGGGCTGCCCCTGGTCCTGGTCCTGGTCGTGCTCCCTGATCTCCACGTCATAGCCGCGCCTAGCCGGTCTTCGCCTTGGTCCTGGCCGCCGTCGTCCCTTGACCGGATTCGACCATCTGACCCGCGGTGTTCATGTGGGGCAATGCCGGCAGGCCGTCAGGCAGGGCGGCCTTCTGCCCTTCCAGTCCGTAGAGCGCGTCCCAGATCTGGCGCACGGCGGGTCCGGACGCGTCTGCGCCGTACCCGGCGTCGGGGATCATCATGACGATCACGTACTTGGGGTCATCGCAGGGTGCGAACGACGCGAAGTTCGAGGTGGAGTTGCGGCCGAATACCTGTGCCGTTCCGGTCTTGCCCGCCACGCACACCTTGTCCAGCGGGAAGCCGGCGAAGGTACCCGCCGCGGTACCCGACGTGATCACGCCCTGCAGTGCCTGCCGGATGTAGGCCAGGGTCGTGCTGGAGGCCGGCAGGTGGCCGATGACCGGCGGGTCGATCCTCTCGACGACCTTGCCGGACGGGCTGATCAGCGCCTCGCCGATCCGCGGGCTGTAGAGGGTGCCGCCGTTGGCCAGCGCGGCATAGCCATTGGCCAGCTGCAGCGGCGTGACGCCGACGTAGCCCTGCCCGATCGAGGCGATGATCGCCTGGCCCGGCTCCCAGATGTTGCCGTAGTAGCAGTCGTCCCACTCGATCTGCTGGACGTAGCTGCCGTTCTCGTTGCCGTTCTTGCACCAGTCCTCGCCGGTGTGGGCGTTGTCCTTCCAGAAGTAGTACAGCCACGCCCTGGTCGGGATCTGGCCCTCGTACTCCCCCGGCAGGTCGATCCCGGTCGGCTTGCCGAAGCCCCAGTCCATCTCGATCTTCTGCTCGAACTGGGTCGGGAAGTTCGGGCTGGTCACGTCGTTGTACTTCTGGTTGTCGCCCTGCCAGATCTGGTAACCGATGTCGTAGAAGACCGTGTCGCAGGACTCGATCAGCGCCTCCTGGAGCGATATCTCGCCGCCGTTCCCGAAGTCGTTGTTGAATACGTGCCCGCCCACGTCGAGCGACGCCGGGCAGTCATAGTCGGCGTACAGCGAGTCCCCCCACTTGATGCCGGCGGTCAGCGTCGTAACCTTCCAGGTCGATCCAGGCGGGTACACGCCCTGCGTCGCCCGCTCAAGGATCGGCTCGCCGCCCCCGGTGCCGAACAGCTGGTTGAACTCGGCCTCGCTGATGCCGCCCGTCCACACGCTCGGGTCGTAGGTCGGGTAGCTCGCCATCGCCAGGATGCGGCCGGTCGTGGTCATGACCACCGCCGCGCCCGAGGTCGCATCGGGGTTGCCCTCGGCCTGCGCCTTCTCGATGGCTCCTTGCAGGGCGTTCTCTGTTGCCTCCTGCAGCTGGACGTTGAGGCTGGTCACGAGCGTGTCGCCGGCCACCGGTTTGGTGTCCTTAATGGTGCCGGTGACGTCACCGGCCGCGTTGACCGAAACCTCGTCCAGGCCGGCCTGGCCGCGCAGCGCACTGTCGTACTCCGACTCCAGCCCTGACTGCCCGATCAGGTCGTCCCCGGAGAATCCGGTGACCGGGATGTGCAACTGGTTGACCTCCTGCGCGGTGATGGGCTGCAGGTAGCCGAGGATCTGCGCGGCGTCGGTCCCGATCGGCTGCGGGTAGCTGATGGTCGGCTGCACGTCAGCCGACACCCCGGGAAACTCCTTCCTGTTCTCGAGCACCGCGAGGGCCTGCTGATCGGTCACGTGCTCGGCCACCGGGATCGGCTCATAAGGCGAGCCCGGCCAGCACGGCTGGCTCACGCCGACGGTGCATATGCGCACCTTCTCGACCATCGTCTTGTCGCTGATCCGCAGCACCTTGGCGAGCTGGTCGAGTTCGGTGGCACCGTTGCCGGGCTCCTGGCCGACCACCGCCATGTTCACGGCGATCGTGAGCGACGAGCTCTGGGTCACCAGCGGCTGGCCATCGTCGGACACGATGCCACCGCGCACGGCCGGCTCGACGATCGTCCTGACCTGGTCCTGAGTCGCCAGGGAGACGTAGCTCATATGCTCTTTGACCTGCACGTAGTAGAGCCGTACCCCGAGCGTCGCGAGCAGCGCCATCACCAGCACGGCGACGCCGATCAGTCGCGGCTTAGAGGCCGGGATCATCGAATTCCTCCTGTTCGTCTGCCCAGCACCCAGACACCCGAGCGCGTGCCCACCCGGCTGCCGGCCAGCCATTTACCGCCCGGCCGTCTGGCCAGGAATGAGAGCACGGAGTGGCGGCCGTAACCAAAGCGCGGCTGCTTGGCTGGGCGGCGGGAACCGGAGCCAGCGAGCGGCCGGGGGTGGAATCTGGGGGAGGCGGGCCGTGTCGACCCGTGCAGCCCGTGTCCATTGGTGCCGATCACCGTCGTGCGGAGAACAATGCCGCCGACCACCCGGTCGCCACGCCGCCGACCACCCAGCCGCAGCCGCGGCGCCGCCGACGTTCGCCGCCGGGCCGACATGATGGCCTGCTGATCGGCCACCCGGCTGGCATTGAGCCGGGTCGCCAGCCCTGGGGTCACCGCCGAGGATTGGCGTCGGAAGTGCGGTTCGGCAACGCGACGGGGACGAGGCGTCACTGCCGAGGATTGGCGTCGGAAGTGCGGTTCGGCAACGCGACGGGGACGAGGCGCTGCTGCCACGGATTGGCGCCGGAAACGAGGTTCGGCTCTACGGCGGGAACGAGGC
>JASIBJ010000496.1 GCA_030045215.1 Streptosporangiaceae bacterium
GTCGCCCGCCTGGTCAACCGGGGCCGCGAGCGCGGCAGACGCGGTAACCAGCAGGGCAAGCCGGGACGAAATCTCGGCGATGCGCGCGTCGCGCGCCGCCGCGACGTGGGCGGCGGCCTCCTCCTGCCGGGCGGTGCGGACCGCCGCTTCCACGAGGTCCATCACTGCCCAGAGAGCGTACGGCACATGCGAGGCCAGAACTCCCGGCGGGCTGATTCTGGCCGCTTCCCTGTAGGCCTCCTCGAAGTCCCCGCGGCCGAGCGCGGCCACCGACCCGATGCGGTGGACTGCCATCTGCGCCAGCGTGATGCCGCGCGGCATGGCCCACTGGAGTATCTCTCCCGTCAGTTCCAGCACCAGCTCATCGTCGCCGCGAGCAGCCGCGATCATCGCGAGGTGCTCCCGAGCCATCCATGCTCCGGCAGAGTGCCCATAAGACCGGCATGCTCGCAGGCATTCCTCGCCTGCCTGCCAGGCCTCGTCCCATGCACCGGTCAGGAAGCCATCGAGGCACAGCAAGGTCAGCGCGCTGGTCGCAGGCAGGACAGCCCCGCCCCCGTAACCGTTGCGGGCCACGCGCCAGAGGGCTTCACGGCAGCCGGCGAGCCGGTCGGTGCG
This sequence comes from Streptosporangiaceae bacterium, assembly GCA_030045215.1. Next base: position 619 of record JASIBJ010000496.1, read on the forward strand.
GGCAGCCGCGGCGCCGACGACGATGGTGCGCCACTGCCCGGTTTCGCGGGAGAGACCAGCGATGGCGCCGTCGAGCTGGCTGAGGATGCCGATGGCCGACCGAGCCGGGTCGGCGTGGGTCCTGGCCAGCAGATCCAGTTCGGCGCGACCGCCGGGAACCAGGCTAGCTAGCGCCGTGTCGAACTGCTCCCATAGCTCCGGCCGCCCGCCGGCAGCACACACCGTAAGGAGCATATGCAGTGCCGCGGTGATCGCGGTGCCGGACGTCTGCGGCAGATTAGGCGACGCCCGGATTGCATTGGCCAGCAGTCGGTGGACCGAGTCGATGTCGTTGGCTCCGTTGAGCAGCAGGCAGGCGTCGGCAACCGCGGCATGCAGCGACGCGCCGGACGCCGGCGATGCGGTCGGCTCGACTGCGGCTCGGCGTGCCTCGGCGAGTAGCCGCGGCACGAGCGCCAGCTCCCCCGTCACGGTTGCGCTCACGAAAGCCGCCTCCGCCATCAGGCGGCTACGGTCACGGCCACGCGGCCATAGCTGGGCCGCGCGAATCAGCGTTGTCACGGCCTTGATGGCGTCGCCCCGTTCTTGCATCTGGCGCGCCACCTGCTCAAGCAGGCCGGCTGCCTCCTCATTCGGCTCTACGGCACCGCCGGCCAGGTGCCACGCTCTCCGCTCGGGCTGATCGCCGAGCTGCATGGCGAGCGCTAGGTGCGCCCGGCGCACGTCACCGCTCGCCGACAGCTCGATCACCGCGGACCGGATGAGCGGATGCGAGAAGATCACCAGGTGGTCGGTGCCGTCAACGTGGACAAGACCGGCCTGCTCGGCGAGGTCGAGTTCGATCTCGCATTCTGCGGCCGCCGCGGCGCACAGCATGCGGAGGTCTCCGGTGGCTTCCAGCGCGGCAAGCAGCAGCAGGTAACGAGTGGCCGCTGGCAAGGCTGCGACGGCGGGCGAGAAGACAGCCCTGAGGCGGCGGCTCAAGGGGAGGACCGCCGGCAGCGCCGCCAGACCCGAGCGCTGCAGGTCACTCAGCCCGGCCGGTAGTTCCAGCAGAGCCAGCGAGTTTCCTCGCGCCTCGGTGACGATCCGCTGCCGGACACCGGGGGCCAGGTCGGGGAATCGGTCGGCGACGAGCCTCACGGCCGAGTGGTCGTCGAGTGGCAGCACCTCGTAACCGGGCACGTCGAGCTCGAATAGGCGGTCAGGTCCGGTCCGTGCTGCGGCGATGAGTGCGACCCGGCTGCCAGTCAGGCGCCGCGCGGCGAATCCCAGCACCCTGGCGCTGGCCCGGTCCATACAGTGCAGGTTGTCGACGATCAGCAGCAGCGGACGATCCGCCGCGGCCAGGCGCACTAGCGCCAGCGCGGCGTTCGACACCAGGAGCGGGTCGCATGTCGGGCCTTCGCTCAAACCCAGGGCGCCGTTGAGCGCGTTCCGGTGCAGGCCGTCGAGCCGGTTGAAGCCGGCCCGAATCGGGAGCAGGAGCTGGTTGAGGCCGGAAAAGCTGACATCCTCGAATTCCGCGCCAGCCGCACGCAGCACCCGGATGCCTGCCCTCGAAGCAGTCTCTTCCGCGGCGTCCAGCAGCGCGGACTTGCCGACGCCTGGCTCCCCCGACAGCAGCAGGGTCCCGCCCTGAGCCGAACTCTCGTAGACGAACGCCCGGATGACAGCGAGGTCCTCGTCCCGTCCCACCAGCTCCGAGGACTTGTGAGTCCGAGCCCGGCCAGGGAAGATTCCAGGCCCCGTATACGGCAGCGCAGGCCCGGGCAGCCGCAACGGCTCCTCCCACTGTCGTGCCGAGCCCCACGCCCGGTCGAAGACCTCGATCACGATCGTCCGCTCGCGCCAGAGGCGACATTTGGCACCGCGGGGGAGGTGACGGTACCCGGATTAAGGAGACCGAGCGGCCGCGAGCGCGGGCTCGAATTCACTAGCTTCATGAGCGCTGGGCTCCGGGTGCCTGATCCATTTGCGCCACGCCTTCAGCCAAGCGGCGCCGTCGCGCGCCGAAAAGGCAGAACCGTGCACAGAACTGCCGGCGCGAAACTCATATACCATGTCGTACGTTGCAAATCTCTCCATGGCGAGACGCAACTCCCGGCTGCCGCAACAGACCGAAGATCATGGCAGCGTTTCAGCCAGCCGAGCGCGGTAACTTGACGCCGATCCCGGGAGGCGAGTCACAGTTCCTGTGCGTCCATCCACGACAGACATGACTCGGCCACTTGCCGCCAGCCGCCGTCGATCACCAGGGACGGTCCCCGATCGGCGAAGGTGACCACGTCACTGACCGCCGCAAGACTTCCTGGTTCGGCGGACGGGTACGCTGCGGCGGCCCGGCGCCCTCCCTTCCCGCTCGCTACCAGCAGCGTGGGGCCACGGGAGGAGTTCGTGGTACGTGCGCCAGATCGTGGCGCCAGCGTGACGGGCTTGGCCGGCTCACGCAGCGCCCACGCCGGCGCTGGGATCGCCCACCGCTCGTAGAGCTGGTCAGACTCCGAACGGCTCAGCGCCGGGCCGTATACCGTGCGGGACTCATCCCGGCGGAGCGCGGCCGCGCCAAGCCCGCCTGCGGGCTCTCGGGTCTGGCGCGCTATCTCGGCGACTCGCAGCGCGTCGATCGCGATGACGCCTGCGGCGTGGGTTTCCTCGGCGAGGGTCAGCGCCAGCAACCCGCCAACGTCGTGGCCGATCAGCACTGGCCGTACCTTGAGAGCGGCCACCACCTGCGCGAAGTGCTCCGCGACCTCGCTGATTCCCTGGCCAGACGGCGCGCTGCGACGCTCCCGCGTGGCCCGTGCCGTCGGTTCCTCGCCAGGCCACCCGGGAGCCAGGGTGGCGTACCCGTAAGCCGTGAACAGCTGCACCCACCGACCCCACGAACTCGCGTGCAGCCAGAGACCATGAATGAACACGACAGGGTGGCGCTCAGTCATTGCCGCTTCAGCCGGTCAATGAGCTGACGTCGGCGACATGACGAGCGCGGCCGCCAACCCGAGTAGCACCGGTTACCCCGCCCGGCTCCGCGGGCGGCGCAATCTCCGGCCACCCTTTCGAGCCGACGAAAGCGCGGTGCGGACAGTCCACCGTCGGCTTGCCATCCATAGCGCGCCCCCTTGGCTCCGGTGCGCCAATGGTAGAAAGCCCACTGTGGCCTGAGCTTCAGTCAGACGACTGAAGTCCTGCCGACAGGCAGCGGCGTGCCCTTGGCTAGCCACCAGGGGATTCGAAGGCTGTCCTTTCCCCCGCAGACTCGAGCTGTGCCGACGGCAACGCCGATGGCCTCGGCCGGGCACCAACGGGAGTCCGGTCCAGGCCGAGCCTCGGCCAGGAGCACCGATGCGGGGCCGTGAGGGAAGGGTGTGATATGGCTAGGCGGCCGGTGATTGTGTTCGATGTGAATGAGACCCTGCTTGACCTGGATGCGCTGCATCCCACCTTGGACCGGGTCTTCGGTGACCCGGCCATGCTGCGGCTGTGGTTCGCCAACCTGATCACGTATTCGGAGGCGCTCACGCTGGCCGGGGTGTATGTCCCGTTCACCGACATCGGCGCGGCGGTGCTGCGGATGCTCGCAGCCACCCGCGATGTCACGATCAGCGACGCTGACGCGGCCGAGCTGACCGACCGGTTCGCCACCATGCCGCCGCATCCCGAGGTCCCCGGCGCGCTGCGGCGGCTGCGTGATCACGGGTTCCGGCTGTTCACCCTGACCGACAACACGCTAGCGGTCTCGGGTCGGCAGCTGGAGCACGCGGGCGTGATCGGGTTGTTCGAGCGCCGGTTCAGCGTCGATGAGAGCGTCCGGCGGCACAAGCCAGCCCCGGAGGCCTACCAGTCCGTGGCGGCCGCGCTTGAGGTCGACCCCGGTGACATCTGCCTGATCGCCTGTCACGTCTGGGACACCATCGGCGCTCAGTCAGCCGGGTGGCAGGCCGGCCTGATCCTGCGCGCGGGCAACGCCTCGCTCGGCGTCGGCCCGCAGCCCGACTACATCGGCCAGGACCTGGACGCGGTCGCCGGCCAGCTCATCAGCAAGTACGGCCCCGGCCCGCGGCAGTAAGCGACCGGGCCGCTCACCCCAGGGAAGGTGCAGACATGGTGGCATGGGAACGCGTGACCCGCGACGACGTAGTGGCCGCGCTGCAGGACTACGACCGGCTCGGGCCCGGCCCGTTCTTCGCCCGGCACGGCTACGGCCCCAGCCGCAGCTACGAGCTGATCTGGAACAACCACCACTACCCGCACAAAGCCATCCTCGGCACCGCCTACGAACTGGCCACCGGGCAGCGCCTGGCGCCCGGCGACTTCGAAGGCGGCAAAGCCGGCGCCGTCAAAATACTCAGCCAGCTCGGCTTCACCATCCAGCCCCGCCAATAACCACAGCGCTGACGCAGGCGGACGCCGGCATCGCGCTGATAAGCGGAAGAAACGGTGCATGCTACAGCACCAGCGTGGGCTTACGGTGCTCTACCCGCTCGTCTGGCCGAGCCGCTGGCCGGCAAGGTCGTCATCGCCACCATCAACTACTTCCCGAAGCGGGACGGACACATCGCTGACATCGACAACGGCACCACAACCGCCCCGGGGATACTCCAGGCCCACTTGCCCGCGAGCAAGGTGGTCCGGGCGTTCAGCATGATCGACGCCGCGGACATGTCGGGCGATGGCCACCCCAAG
>JASIBJ010000497.1 GCA_030045215.1 Streptosporangiaceae bacterium
CGGGGCCGGCCGGGCTGACGATGACCATCCTGATCGTGGTGCCGTCCTTGGACTGGTATGACACCTGCTCGGCGCGGACGGCCGGCACCTCCACCGCGCCTGGCGACCGCTGCCACACGTCGGTCCTGCCCGTCGTCGCGTCGAACCGGAGCACCTGGACGGGCGTGCCGTAATCGGTGTAGGTGAACCAGGCCTCGTGGCCGCCTTCTGGCCGCTCGCTGATGCCGCCGGTGGTGCCCAGGCCCGGCAGGCTCACCGAGCCGGTCTGTTCGCCGGTCGCCAGCGCGTGCACGGTGATCTCGCTGATCGCGTGGCGCTGCCTGGATGCCAGCAGGACGGGCTGGCTGGCCTGTGGGTGACTGGCCTGTGGCTGGCTGGCCTGTGGCTGGCTGGCCAGCGGCTCGCTGGCCTGTGGCGACGGGTCGTCCAGGATGGCGAAGCCGTTCAGGACCGCCTCAGTATCCTCGGGAATCAGGTCGTGCCAGCTGCCGTAGCCCGGGAACTCGGGATCGGCCGGGTCGGCCACGACGAGCCGTCCACGCGGGGCGTCCCGGTCGGTCAGTACGTAGAACCGCCCGTCTCTCCCCGCCCAGGGATAGGTGTTGGCATCCACGTCCTGCTGCATCACCCGCAGGTCGGGCGCGGCCGGGTCGGCCGCCAACAGGTCGGCAACCCAGACGTCGGTCCGCGGCGCCGTGCCCGCCGATGCCGTGATCGACAGCCAGCGGCCGTCCTGGCTCACCGAGACGCCGTAATAGTTCGTCTTCTCCAGGCCCTCTCCGAGGATGACCGCGTCATCTTCCGTAGGCGCAGCCAGCCGGTGCAGGTAGACCCGGCGGTGGAACTGATCTTCGCCGGCGGGCACCGCGGCGGGAGGCAGCCTGCGTACGTAGTAGAAGGACTTTCCATCCGGCAGCCAGGCAACGTCGGAATACCTGACCCTGTCGATCGGGCCGTCGACAAGCTCGCCGGTCGCGGTATCGATGACGCGCAACGCGGCTTCCTCCGTGCCGCCCTCGGACACCTGGTAGGCAAGCAAACCGCCGTCGTGGCTCGGCTTCCAGTAGTCCAGGGTCGTCGACCCGGACGGGTCGAGGGTCATGGGGTCGATGAGAACCCGTTCGTCCTCGCCGGGCGCGGCCGTATACAGCACCGCGTGTTCCTGGCCCGGCTCGCGCCTGGTGTAGAACTGCCGGTCTCTGCGCCAGCTCGGCGGGCTGACCTCGCCCGCGGACAGCAGTTCGGTGAGGCGCGCGGCGAACTTGTCGCGGCCGGGCACCCGGTCGGCGTACCCGCGGTAGAGTTCGTCCTCGGCCTCGAGCCAGGCCCGCGACTGTTCGCTGTCGTCATGCTCAAGCCAGCGGTACGGATCGGCGACCGGCTGGCCGTGGATGATGTCGATGATGTCCTGGCGAGGGGCGTCCGGATACGAGGGCTGCATATCAGGACCCTATGCCGGTCGGCCGACGCCGCCGTGTGCCGGCCGGCGGGCCCTGGTGTCGTGCCGGTGCCGGTCGGCGGGTCGCGGTGTCGTGCCGGTCCTGCGGGACGGCATGTGGGTCGACCGCCAACTGCCGCGCGGTTTGCCCTCGGGGCGGTTGTAGGTAGCGCGCGGGGAACACTAACCTGGCGCGCAGGAAACGCCAATGTGGCCGGTTTCACCCGCGGTGATCCGCGGTGTGGCCGGCGGCGCGCGGTACGGCTTATGGTCTTGGCGAACGGGCCGCGATGCCGTCACACTGGTCACGGGTGCCCCGGCCGCACGGCGCTGGGTGTCATCTCGTGGCTGACTATGGCCGGCTCTGGGAGGTGTGCGCGTGCGTCGGGTGCTGCTGCTCAACGTCACGTACGAGCCACTGACCACGGTCGGCATGCACCGCGCGGTGTGCCTGGTCCTGGGCGAAAAGGCCGACGTCGTACACGACGACGCCAGCGGGCTCATGCTGCGCTCGTCGTCAATGAAGCTCGCGGTTCCCTCGGTGATCAGGCTGCGCCGTTACGTCCGGGTGCCGCATCGGAGCCGGGTACCGCTGACCAGGGCTGCGCTCATGCGGCGGGACAACTACCTGTGCGCTTACTGCGGTACCAAGGCCGACACGATTGATCATGTAGTGCCCAGAAGCCGCGGTGGCCAGCACGTCTGGGAGAATTGCGTGGCCTCGTGCACGCGCTGCAACCACCGGAAGGCAGACCGCCTCATCGAGGAACTCGGCTGGGCTCTGGCGCGCAATCCGGCGGCGCCGCGAGGGGCGCACTGGCGGCTGATCGGCGCTGCGCAGGACGGTGACCCGCAGTGGATCGCGTACCTAGCCGAGCCAAGCGCAGCGTAAAGTAATCGCCTCACTACAGCCCGCTGTTACGCGTCCAGCGGGGCGATGTTAGCGTCTGGCGATGGTGAGTGTTCCTGATCGTCCATGGCCGCCCGGCGGGCAGTCCGGCCATCAGCCCGTCCCCCGTCGCCAGGCCGTGGCCCGGCATCGAGTGGCGCGGTTTGAGCCCGCAACCGGCCTGTCCCGCCTGCTCCTAGTTCAGGGGATCGGCTGGCTTCTGCTGTCCGCCGCCGGGCTAGCCGGCTGGTCCGCCAGCTTCCCGCGCGGGCTGAGCCTCAGCGGCGGAGACGCTGTCTTCTGGGCTGGGTTGGAACTGCTGGCGATCGCGATTGCCGCGGGATTTGGGGCTGCTGAGGTCGGGATGGGATGCCGGATGCGGGGCGGGCCGCGGCTAGTGGTGGCCATGACCGGGAAGCTGAAGGGCACGATGCTGGCCGTTGCGCTGATCCTGGCGGCGCTGATCGTCATGGTCGGCGGCAGCCTGCTCGAGTTCATGGCTCTGGGCAAGTTAGCAAGAGACGTACCTGGCAGCGCCGACTGCGGGCGGCTGGCTTGTGCGAGCCCCGCTGGCATGGGTTATCCGGGACTTGGCTGCGCTTCCGCAAGGGCCTTCTCAGCGGACTTCGTGCCGAGGGCTCTCAGCTCTGGCCGGCACATCGCCACGATGGCCGCGAGCATCAGCATGATGGCGCCAACCGGGAAGAACGGCTCGGGACCGAACTTGTCGACGAGGAATCCGCTGATCGCGACCGACACCGGGAAGGTGCCCATACTTGCGAGCATGATCATGCTCATGACGCGGCCGATCAGCTCAGGCGGTGCCCACTGCTGGAGCAGCGTGATCAGGATGATGTCGCCGTAGGCGACACAGACGGCGAGCAGCAGAATCGCCGCACAGGCACCAGGCAGTCCGCCAAGGAAGGGAATCAGGGCGATCCCGGCCGACGCCAAGATGAACGCCCTGCATGCGACCACCGAAGGTGAGCGCAATGCTCGGCGCCGAGCGGCAAGAAGCGCACCAGCCAGGGCCCCGCCGCCAAAGCACGCCAGCATCGCGCCGTATCCCGCTGCTCCGAATCGTTCGTGGGCGAGGTCGGGCATGGCTACCTCGAACACGCCAGTCGTGAGCAGGTTGGCGATCAGGGCCACCACCATCGTGGTCTGCAGCACAGGCTCCCGCAGCAGGCTGGCCAGGCCTCGGCTCCGGGCCGGAGGGTTGCCTGCTGCGGCCGCCGAGCCTTCAGCACCTGCGTTCTCCGGGGTCGTGTCCAGCTGCTGGCGCGGTCTGATCAGCGCGAGCGTGACCGCGGATACCGCAAACGTCGCGGCGTCGACTCCAAAGGCGGCCGCCGCGCCCGCGGTCGTAACCAGCACGCCGGCGATGGCGGGCCCCACCAAGCCGCCCAACTGGTTCCCAGCGGAACTGATCGCGTTGCCTGATTGCAGGTCGTCCCGCGGCAGCAGTTGCGGCAGCAGCGTGTAGTAGGCGGGACCGAACAACCCGCCGCAGGCGCCGACAAGCGCCGCCACCGGGCCTAGCGCGGCAATCGAGACCGTGTGAGTAGCGTCGAGGTAGAGCAGCGCGCATACCAGGCCGCACCGGACGGTATCGGCCGCGAGCATGACCACGCGCCCGCTTATCTTGTCGGCCAGGATGCCTCCTACCGGGATGAGCGCGGTTCGCGGGATCCCGTAACAGGCGAGCACGAGGCCGAGGACGGCGACGCCACCGCCGCGCGCCGACAAGACCATCCAGGGGAGCGCGACCGCGTAGCAGAAATCGCCGATCGTCGACGTCGTCTGGCCGACTGTCAGTAGCCGGAAGTTGCGGTCTGCCAGCGGACCGGTCTGCAGCGACTTCCGCGCTCTTGTCACGAGCCGTTCGGCCAGACGCCCGCCACGCCCTGGACTGTCTTCGCTTGCCGAGTTGGCCTCGCCGGTGATGTCGGCCTCGGCGGCGGCGCAGGTGGTGCTCGGGCGGCCGGTCCTGGCGGTGCCGTTGGTACCGGTGGTGTCGGTCTCGGCTCGTGTCATCGGGTGGCGCTCCGGGTGGGGATCGGTCAAGCGTCAGACGAGATATATCTTTAGCGG
>JASIBJ010000498.1 GCA_030045215.1 Streptosporangiaceae bacterium
ATCGCGCCGGACTTCATCTCCTGCTCCCAGTCCTCCGCGGGGACACGCCACATGACCTCGAACTCGATGCCGTTCGGATCCTTGGCGTACAGGGACTTGGACACCCGGTGATCGCTCGCGCCCACCAGCGCTCCCCTGGCCGCCAGCCGCTCGCGAGCCTCGATCAGCTCGCCCAGCGTGCCGACCTCCCAGGCCAGGTGATACAGGCCGATATATGGCCCGACGGGCAGGTGCCCTTCAGGCACCGAGAACAGGCCGAGGTCGTGATCGTTGGCCGTGTCCTTGGCGCGCAGGAAGGCAGCCCGGCCGGGAATCTCCGTCCGTACCTCGAACCCGAGGGCGTACGTGTAGAAGTCGACGCTGGCGGCCAGGTCCTTGACGTACAAGACGGCGTGATTCAGGCGGCGGACGGGCATGGTTGCTCCCAGCAGGTGAGTCTTGCCTGGCTTAACTGAACCCGCACCGGTCTGATTCCCTGGTGCCGGCCCGCTCCGACCGGCGGGTGAATGCGACCTCGGCTCGCGGCCGCCAGCCCTAACCCCCGGGCGCGCCTGGCCTCGGCCGCCGGGGCCCCGTCGTCAGACGCCGGCACGCTGAACTCACCGTCGATCGCGACCACCCGCCGGCCCCGAGCGGCCAGCATGGACGCCGCGATCGCGGCCCGGTAGCCGCTCTGGCAGTGCACCCAGACCTCGCCGTCTCCGATCTCGCCCATCCGTCCAGCGAGCTGGTGCAGCGGGATGTGCAGAGCGCCCTCGATGTGTCCGCTACGCCACTCCGCATCGCGGCGGACGTCGAGCACGAGGAGCCCGTCGTTCCCCCGCTGCAGGGTGAGCGCTGCGAAGTCGGCCGTCGGGAACGAGCTCAGCCGCTCCCCGGCCGCCCACGCCCTGACCGGGCCCGAGGCGGCTGCTGAAATCTTGTCGATGCCAATGCGGCACAGTTCGCGCTGCGCCTCGGCTACGGCCTGCGGGGAGTCCGCGACCAGGGTCAAGGGCGCTCCCCACGGGATGAGCCAGCCGAGGTAGGTGGCCATGCTCGTGCCAGCTTCGAAGTTCAGCGATCCGGGCAGGTGCCCCGCTGCGAACGCCGCGCGTGCTCGCAGGTCCACCACCCACTCGCCGGCCTCGATCCGGCGGCGCAGCTCACCGGGAGCAGCCAGCCGCGGCGGCGAGAGGTCGGGCGCGGCCGGACCGTCCAGGTTGGCGGGCCCCATGTGCGCGTAGTAGGCCGGGTAGGCGTCCAGGCCCTCGAGAAGCTCCCGCACGTAGTCCGCCTCGCTCATGGTCAGCGCCGGGTTCCCGAATCGCTCCTGCGCGATGGTGGATCGTCCCGCGACCGGGCTGGCCTGAGTGGCGGCGCAGAAACTCCCGAATCCGTGGGTCGGGCAGATCACGGTGCCCCCGGGCAGTTCGGCCGCCAGCCGGCGGGCCGAACCGTACTGAGCGCGGCTCAGCGACTCGGCGTGCTCGGGCCCGAGCAGGTCGGTCCGGCCGGTCGAGCCCTGGAGCAGCGAGCCGCCGGTGAACACGGCCAGCACCTCGCCGGAGGCCCCGTCTGCCAGCGAGTAAGCAAGGTGTGTGAACGTGTGGCCCGGCGTGCCGATCGCCTGGACGCGCATGCCGCCCACGTCGACCACGTCGCCGTCGCTGACCGGCGTGCGGTGGAACCGCACGGGGTCCGCCCCGTTGACCATGTACTGCGCGCCGACCGCCCGGGCCAGCGCCAGCCCGCCGGTCATGTAGTCGTTGTGCACGTGCGTCTCGAACACATGCGTGATCACGACGCCGCGGTCTGCGGCCAGGTCCGCGACCCGGTCGAAGTCCCGCTGCACGTCGACTACGAGCGCGACCGCGCCGTCGGTGGCGAGATACCCCCGGTCGCCCAGCGACGGCGTGTCGATCGCGACTATCTCAATCATCTGTGAACTCCTGTGCCCGCCTCACCCACGCCGCACACGTCACGGGCGGGCCGAGGGCCCGACGTAGACGCCACGCGGGCGAATAGGAATATTACGCTCATATTCCTCAAGCGCATGCGCCAGCCAGCCCGCGGTTCGTGCGGTGGCGAAGATGGCCTCGCCGGCCCCGCGGATCATCCCCGCCACGTCGGCGAGAACCGCGAGCGCGAACTCGATGTTCGGCTCAGGCAACGCCCGCCGCCGGACCTGGGCGATCACGGCCTCGGCGACCTCCAGCCGCGGCGACCCGGCCGCGAACTCCGCGATGACCTGGAGCAGCAGGTTGGCCCGCGGGTCACCGCCTTTGTAGACAAAGTGTCCGAAACCCGGCAATCGCTCGCCGCGCCGGAGCCGGTCGCCGACCACCCCGGGAACGTCGGCCGGTGACTGCGCCGAGCTCAGCATCAGCTCGGCGCCGAGCGCCGCGCCGCCGTGCAGCGCGCCGCCCATGGCGCCCAGACCGGTCGCGACCACCGCGTACGGGTCGGCCCGCATCGACGCCGCGACCCTGGCCGCGAGCGTCGAGGCGGCCAGCTCGTGGTCGGCTACCAGCACCATCGCCACACCGATCACGCTGGTCAGACCATCGGGCACCGGCGCGGTGCAGAGCCGGCCGGCCAGCCGCGAGGCGATCGGGCCCCAGGTCTGCGCCTCGCCCTCAGCGTGCTGGGCCGGCAGCGCCCCCGCCATGCCCGCGATCAGGGCCCGGCCGGCCGCCATCACTGCAGGCGGGTCCAGGTGCAGCCGGAACTGGTCGGTTGCGGCCAGCGCGGGCACGATGACCTGCAGCCGCTCCAGCGGCAGCGTGGCTGGCGGCAGGGCGGCCTGCGCGGCGGCCCCGGCCGCGAGAGCTTCCGGCGTCGCTACCCAATCATTGAGGGAACGAGGCGTGTCCGGCCCGCTCTCGCCGGGCAGCGACCCGGTCCACAGCAGCAAGGCAACGTCCTCAAAACTGCAGCGCAGCGCCAGGTCGGTGACGTCCAGACCGCGGAAGCGGAGCGTGTCGTCGGCGATCTCGGTCACAGACGACTCGATGATCAGCTCATAGCCGGCCGGCTGCCGGCGTGGCCTGCCCTTGCGGGCGAGCTCGGCGACCTCGTCGGCATCGAACATGCTCGCCCGGCCATCGGCTTCGCGCCGCCGGGTAAGCACTCCCCGGCTGACATAGGCATAAAGGCTGGCGGGTTTGATGCCCAGGCGGTCGGCCGCCTCGGCAGCGCCGATCCATTCCGTCACCCGCACTCCTCCCTGCCGCCGAGCGGGACCTGATCAGGACGATCCGTCGCTCGGAACTGACCAGGGCGAACATGTTAGTTGATTTTGATCAATATTGACAAGCCCGTGCAGCAGCTACCGATAATAGGTCGACCGCTGGACCCCCGGACCGGATCACGGACCTGAAGGAGACCCATGAGCGCGCCAGTGAATCCCGCCGCCGGTGCTCCGGCTGCTACCGGGCCGTACCAGGCCGCTGCCGGCCTGGCCGACGTTTCCGTATCCAGCACGAAGGTCTCCGACGTGCTCGGACGGCTGGGCTTCTACCACTACCGCGGCTACAACGCGGTCGATCTCGCCCGGCGCGGCACCTTCGAGGACGTTTGGTACCTGATGCTGCACGGGGAGCTGCCCACGCCGGAGGAACGGGCCGCCTTTGCCGCCGAGGTCGCCGCTCAGCGCCAGGTGCCCGACGACGTGGCCGGACTGCTGCCGGCCATCGCACGCCTCAGCGGACCCGGCTCGCTGGAGTCGCTGCGCACGGCCCTGTCCCTGACGGCGCAGGCGATCGGCTGCCGGCCGTGGGGGGACCAGACGCCCAGGCAGACCATGGACCAGGCCATACGGCTGAGCGCGGTGATGCCCACCCTCGCGGCCGGGCTGTACCGGCTCGCCAGCGGCCAGGAGGCCGTAGCGCCGCGCACCGACCTCGGCTACGCGGCCAGCTACCTGTACATGATCACCGGCGAAGAGCCGGACGAGCGGGCCACGTACGCGCTGGAGCGCTACCTGATGCTCACGATCGATCACGGCTTCAACAACTCGACCTTCGCCGCCCGGGTCATCGCCTCCAGTGGCGCTGACCTCGGCGCGGTGCTCACGGGCGCGCTCGGAGCGCTGTCGGGCCCGTTGCACGGGGGCGCGCCCGCCCGCGTCTTCGACATGCTGGACGCGATCGGCACGCAGGAGAACGCCGAGCCGTGGCTACGCCACGCGATCGAGCACGGTGACAAGCTGATGGGCTTCGGGCACCGCATCTACAAGACCGTCGACCCCAGGTCGGAGCTGCTGCACGAGGTCGCTCAGGAACTGCACAGCGACCGCGTGGCATTCTCCGAGCACGTGGAAAAGACCGCCGTGGCGCTGCTGGCCGAACTCAAGCCGGGACGCGAGCTGTACGCGAACGTCGAGTTCTATGCCGGCGTGGTACTGGAGGCGGCCGGCTTGCCCAGGGAAATGTTCACACCCACGTTCGCCTGCAGCCGGATCGTCGGCTGGCTGGCCAACGTGCTGGAGCAGATCCAGGACAACCGCATCTTCCGCCCGGTTGCCAGGTACGTCGGACCCGATGCGCCAAGGGTGTTCCCCGCCTTCTGGCAGCCGGCCGCTGGTTAGGCGGGTCGCGCTGCCCTGAGCGAGGTCGATCCTGACCAGGCGCCACTGGCGCCATCGCCGGAGCAGGCGTAGGCGCCAGGACTGCTGGTGCGCGGCGCCCGGATCGCGGGTCCGCGAACTGTGACGTCAGATCAAGACTTCAGCCGCTCCGGCGGCTAAAAGCGACCAACCGGCTGATTTAACGGTACCCAGAGGGTTCGTCGTCAGCCGCCGATCTGCTTGCGGCCGCGCTGCTGGCGCAGCCTGCGGCGCTGCTCCGGGCTCAGCATCCGGTACAGAGTGACCGGAACCGCGATCGCCAGCGCGATCACAATGATGGCCGCGATGGGGTTCCAAATGAAGAGGATCAGCCCGACGATCAACGCAGCGATCCCCCACTTCATGTGCGGTGTCATACCGCCTCCCTTCGGGGAACCCCTTCCCCTGATCTATATCAACACTCAATCCAGGCCGGGAGTTCCCGCCCAGTCTGCGGCAATCTGTCCCCGCAGTATGCCCTGCACAGGACCCGATGGTAGATGATGGGCTGCGTTGACTACCGGAGGCTCCCCATGACCTTGAACCTGCCTGTCGCCGACGCGGCCAACGAGCTGCTGTCCCGCAGCCCGTTCGCACTGCTGCTCGCCATGATGCTCGATCAGCAGGTGCCGCTGGAGAAGGCATTCAGCTCCCCCTATGAGCTCGCACGGCGGCTCGGCCACGAGCCTACGGCGGTCGAGCTCGCCGGGTACGACCCGGACGCCCTCGGCGCGATCTTCGCCGAGCGGCCGGCCTTGCACCGCTTCCCCAAGGCGATGGCCGGGCGGGCCCAGGAGCTGGCCAGGCAGCTGGTCGAGCAGTACGACGGCGACGCGGAGCAGGTGTGGGCCGATGCCAGGAGCGGGCAGGAGCTCGTCGCCCGGTTGTCCAGGCTGCCTGGCTTCGGCGGTTACAAGGCCCAGATCACCACGGCGCTGCTCGGCAAGCAGTTTGGCGTCCAGCCGGAGGGCTGGCGCGAGGCGGCAGGTCACTTCGGCAAGGAGGGCTCGCACTACTCGGTCGCCGACATCGTCGATGACGCGTCGCTGGCGGCCGTGCGGTCGTACAAGAAGGACGTGAAGGCGGCCGCGAAGGCCGCGGGCTGAGTCATGGCCGCGACCGAGATACCGCTCAGGGGGACCGCGAGCGTGCACGTCCTGGCGCCGGGGTACGCCCGCGATGAACCGGACGGGGAGCACGTCGGCAGCACCGTGACGCTGATCAGGGATGGCGCCGCGGTGATCATCATCGACCCCGGCATGGTGGCGTCAAGGAGCGGGTTGCTGGCCGCCCTGGCCGGGCACGGCGTGGCCCCGGATGCCGTCACCGACGTGGTCTTCAGTCACCATCACCCCGACCACACGGTCAACGCGGCCCTGTTCCCGGCGGCCAGGATCCACGACCACTGGGCGATCTATGACGGGGACCTGTGGATCAGCCGCGATGCCGAGGGAGCCGAGCTGAGCCCGTCGGTCCGGCTGATCGCCACCCCGGGGCACACGCCGCAGGACATCACGACGCTGGCTGCGACGCCGGACGGCGTGCATGCGTGCACGCACGCCTGGTGGGGTGCCGACGGGCCGGCGCAGGATCCGTTCGCGCCGGACCCGGCCGTGCTGGCCGAGAGCCGGGCCCGGATCCTGGCCGTCGCAACGGTGATCATCCCGGGCCACGGGCCTGCGTTCGTGCCGGACAGCAGCACGCCGCGCTAGCCGGGGGCAGGTTCTGTGGCCCCCTCGCCCCAGGCGCCCGAGGATCAGGCCACGTCGCCCTTGATCGAGAACGCCGACAGGCGGTTGACCGCGAGTACCAGGGCAAGGGCCGATACGACCACGCCCATGCCGATGCCGGTGCTCGCGGTCAGGTTCGCGTGCAGCGCGCTGTCATGGCCGATCGAGTTGGCGATTGCCAGGCTGTAGTGCTGGGCCGACAGCAGCGCCACGCCCCCGACGAGGCTGGCCAGCAGGCCCTCCCACAGCAGTA
>JASIBJ010000499.1 GCA_030045215.1 Streptosporangiaceae bacterium
GCAACAACGGAGGCGGCTTCTTCAACACCAACTCCGCCCATCCGTTCGAGAACCCGAACGCGTTCAGCAACTGGTTCGAGATCTTCATCCTGCTGCTGATCCCGTTCGCCACCCCGCGCGCCTTCGGCAAGATGGTCAAGGACAACAGGCAGGGTTATGCCCTGGTCGCTGTCATGGCGATCATCTGGCTGCTGGCCGTCGGCGGCATCAGCATCTTCGAGGCGCACTACGCGATCGGCGGCGCGACCGCCGCCAAACTCGCACATGGCGCCACAGAAGGCGTGGAGACGAGGTTCGGCACGTCCGGATGCTCGTTGTTCGCGGCCTCGACCACGGTGACATCGACCGGGGCGGTGAACTGTTTCCATGATTCGCTGACACCGTTCGGCGGCGGCATCGCCCTGTTCGACATCGCGCTGGGCGAGATCGCGCCAGGCGGCATCGGGGCGGGAATGTACGGCATCCTGATCCTGGCCGTGGTGACGGTCTTCGTGGCCGGCCTGATGGTGGGCCGGACGCCCGAGTACATCGGCAAGAAGATCCGCCCGGTCGAGATGAAGTACGCGGCGCTGTACTTCCTGACCTTGCCGGTGGTGATCCTGACCGCGGCCGGGTTGTCGATCGGCACGCATGCGGGTCAGGCAGCGATCTTCAATCCGGGCCCGCACGGCCTGACCGAGATCGTGTACGCGTTTGCCTCGATGGCTAATAACAACGGCTCGGCGTTCGCCGGACTTGGCAGTGCCGCGATCTGGTACCAGACGGTCGGTGGGTTCGTGATGCTGTTCGGCCGGTTCGGGCCGGAGATCTTCGCGCTCGGCCTGGCCGGATCACTGGCCAGACAGGGCAAGACTCCCGAGAGCGCAGGCACGCTGTCTACGAAGACGCCGCTGTTCGTCGGCATGGTAATCGCCGTGGTCCTGGTCCTCGTGGGCCTGACCTACTTCCCCGCGTTGGCCCTGGGCCCGTTCGCAGAAGGACTGCACTGAGATGGCAATTTCCACCAAGCCGGATGCCCCGGCGAGCGGGCGCGGCCAGGCGGACGCGCGGAACCGCATCGGCGGAGGCCTGCTCGATCCGAAGATGATCTGGCAGTCGACACCAGACGCGCTCAAGAAGCTGGACCCGCGGGTCCAGATCAAGAACCCGGTCATGTTCGTGGTCGAGGTCGGCGCGCTGCTGACCACGATTACCGCGATCTTCTTCGAGACGCCCGGGTTTGCGATCTTCAACTGGACGATCACGGTCTGGCTCTGGCTGACCGTGGTGTTCGCCAACCTGGCCGAGGCCGTGGCCGAGGGCCGGGGCAAGGCCCAGGCCGAGACGCTGCGCAAGACCAAGCGGGAGACCGTGGCCCGGCGGCTGATCGACTGGCAGCCAGGCCAGACCGGCACCCACGAGGAGGCGGTGCCCGGCACCCAGCTCACGCTCGGCGATCACGTGGTCGTCGAGGCGGGCGAGATCATCCCCGGCGACGGCGACGTCGTCGAGGGCATTGCCTCGGTGGACGAGTCGGCCATCACCGGCGAGTCCGCTCCGGTCATCCGCGAGTCCGGCGGTGACCGCTCCGCGGTCACCGGCGGCACCAAGGTGCTGTCCGACCGGATCGTCGTGAAGATCACGTCCAAGCCGGGCGAGACCTTCATCGACCGGATGATCGCCCTCGTCGAGGGGGCCAAGCGGCAGAAGACGCCGAACGAGATCGCGCTGAACATCCTGCTGGCGTCGCTGACGATCATCTTCATGCTGGCCGTCATCACGCTGCAGCCAATGGCGTACTACTCCAGGGCGCCGCAGAGCCTGGTCATCCTGGTCGCACTGCTGGTCGCGCTGATCCCGACTACGATCGGCGCGCTGCTGTCGGCCATCGGCATCGCCGGCATGGACCGGCTGGTCCAGCGCAACGTGCTGGCCATGTCCGGCCGCGCGGTGGAGGCCGCGGGCGACGTGAACACGCTGCTGCTCGACAAGACCGGCACGATCACGATCGGAAACCGGCAGGCCACTGAGTTCCTTCCGGTCCACGGCGTGAGCGCGGAGGAGCTAGCCGACGCGGCTCAGCTTTCCTCGATGGCTGACTACACCCCCGAGGGCCGCTCGATCGCGGTGCTCGCCAAGGAGAAGTACGGCCTGCGCGAGCGGGCCGAGGGTGAGCTGAAGGGCGCGGAGTTCGTCGAGTTCACCGCGCAGACCCGCATGAGCGGCATCGACCTGCCAGCTTCCGGACCAACAGGCGGCCGGCAGATCAGGAAGGGCGCCGCGGCCTCGGTTGCGCAGTGGGTCAGGGACAACGGCGGCAACCCGCCGGACGAACTGGGCGGCATGGTCGACGGGATCTCCGGCGTCGGCGGTACCCCCCTGGTGGTCGCCGAGGTCAAGGGCGGGACAGCCAGGGCGCTCGGCGTCATTTACCTCAAGGACATCGTCAAGGAGGGCATCTCGGAGAGGTTCGCCGAGATGCGCAAGATGGGCATCCGCACCGTCATGATCACTGGTGACAACCCACTCACCGCCAAGGCCATCGCGGACGAGTCAGGCGTGGACGACTTCCTCGCCGAGGCGACGCCCGAGGACAAGATGGCGCTGATCAAGAAGGAGCAGGAAGGCGGCAGGCTGGTCGCGATGACCGGGGACGGCACCAACGACGCTCCGGCCCTGGCCCAGGCCGACGTCGGCGTGGCCATGAACACCGGAACCTCGGCCGCCAAGGAGGCCGGGAACATGGTGGACCTGGACTCCAACCCGACGAAGCTCATCGAGATCGTCGAGATCGGCAAGCAGCTGCTCATCACCCGCGGTGCGCTGACCACGTTCTCGATCGCCAACGACGTGGCGAAGTACTTCGCGATCATTCCCGCGATGTTCGAGAGCGTGTTCCCGGGCCTGCATTACCTCAACATCATGGCGCTGCACAGCCCGAAGTCGGCGATCACCTCGGCGATCATCTTCAACGCGCTGATCATCGTCGCGCTGATCCCGCTGGCGCTGCGGGGCGTCCGATACCGGCCGTCGTCGGCCACGGCCATGCTCCGCAGGAACCTGTGGATCTACGGCGTCGGCGGGCTGATCATCCCGTTCCTCGGGATCAAGGCCATCGACCTCATCATCATGAACATTCCTGGATTCCGGTGATCTGGCAATGAATCGTCTTCCGTCAATCGTCCGGCAGCACCTCGCTGGCCTGCGTCTGCTGCTGGTCTTCACAGTCATCTGCGGGATCATCTACCCGGTGGTGATGGTCGGGGTTTCCGAGGTGATCTTCCCGCACCAGGCCAACGGGTCGCTGGTCAGCTACAAGGGCCGGATCGTCGGCTCCAGCCTGCTGTGCCAGGAGTTCGTGAACTCCAAGGGACAGCCGCTGCCGCAGTACTTCCAGCCACGGCCGTCCTACGCGATCGTGGACTGGGAACTGGGCACGACCAAGAGCGGCAAGTATGTCGTCGAGGGCACAGGGCCGAACAATTACGGCTGCAACCCGCTGTACTCCAGCGCGTCGAACCTCGGGCCGACCAACCCGGCGCAGATCCAGTTCGTCAAGCAGGAGCAGGCAGCGATCTCGAAGTTCGACCACGTGCCGATCCGCGACATCCCCGCAAACGCGGTGACGGCGTCCGGCTCGGGTCTGGACCCGGACATCTCGCCGGCCAACGCCGCCATCCAGGTGGACCGGGTGGCCGCCGCCAGGCACATCAGCCCGGCGCAGGTCGAGGCATTGGTGAAGCAGTACACGACCGGCCGTACGCTCGGCTTCCTCGGCCAGCCGGTGGTCAACGTGCTGCTGCTGAACATCGCCCTCGATGAGAAGTACCCGGTCTGATGGCGGCCGCGTCCTCATCGTCGAGGATGAGCCGGCCTTGCTCCGAGCGTTGCAGATCAACCTGCGCGCCCGTGGCTACGAGGTAAGCGTCTCCAGCGCCGGCCAGGAAGCCCTGGTCGAGGCGGCACGGCGTCCCCCCGACGCCGTGCTCCTCGACCTGGGCCTGCCAGACCTGGACGGCACCGACGTGATCAGGCAGCTGCGGACGTGGACCGCGGTCCCGGTCATCGTCCTGTCCGGCCGGGCCGAGTCCGGCGACAAGATCAGCGCGCTGGACGCCGGGGCGGACGACTACGTAACCAAGCCGTTCTCGATGGAAGAGCTAGTAGCGCGGCTGCGCGCCCTGCTGCGGCGCGACGCCCATCCCTCGAGCCGCCAGCTGTTCAGAATCGGCCACTGCGCGATCGACCTGACCGCCCGGACGGTAATAAGGCACGGGGTCGACGGCAGCGAGCCAGAGCCGGTCCGGCTGACCAGGACCGAGTGGGCACTGCTCGAGGCGCTGCTCCGCTCGCCAGGGCAGCTCGTCCTCTCGTCCCGGCTGCTGGCCGAGCTCTGGGGCCCTGGCGCCGAGAACAGTACTCATTACCTGCGGTTTCACATGGCCCGCCTGCGGCGCAAGCTGGAAGATGACCCTCCCAGGCCGCGCCACCTGCTGACCGAGCCCGGCATGGGTTACCGCTTCCAGCCGTGAGAAAGGTGGTCTCGCTACCCTGGCGTAGCCCTAGGCTTGGCAATCGGCTTAGCCTGGGGCACGACGGGGCGTTTGTCCCGGCTCCACAGCTAGCTGCGGGCATGCTGGCCCCGGGGGACGACCCCCCGAGACCCCCCGCCTGGCCGCTAGCTGTCGAGCCAGCACCACTTGAGCAGGGAATTGTCATGGGTAACGAGGGCCTGGCCGACTACATGTCACCCCGCGTGCCCGGCAGCCGAGGCCAGCTGCGGATCTATCTCGGCTGTGCCGCTGGCGTAGGCAAGACGTTCGCGATGCTGAACGAGGGTCACCGCCGCCGTGAGCGCGGCACCGATGTGGCCATTGCTTTCGTCGAGACCCATGGCCGGCCGCATACGGCCGAGCAGATTGACGACCTCGAGATCATCCCGCGGACCCGGCTCGCCTACCGGGACACGTTCTTCGAGGAAATGGACCTCGACGCCGTCCTGGCCCGGCACCCCGACGTCGCCCTGGTCGATGAGTTTGCCCACACAAACGTGCCGGGCTCGCGGAACGAGAAGCGCTGGCAAGACGTTAATGAGCTGCTCGATGCCGGGATCGACGTGATCTCCAATGTCAACATCCAGCACCTCGAGTCGCTCAACGACGTAGTCGAGAAGATCACCGGCGTGCCCCAGCGAGAGACCGTGCCCGATGCCATAGTCCGCGCCGCCGACCAGGTCGAGCTCGTGGACATGACGCCGGAGGCGCTGCGCCGCCGGATGGCGCACGGCAACATCTACAAGGCCGAGAAGATTGACGCGGCCCTCACTAACTACTTCCGCATCGGCAACCTGGCGGCGCTCCGTGAGCTCGCCCTGCTCTGGCTGGCCGACAAGGTCGACGAGGGTCTGCAGAGATACCGCGAAGCTCATGATATCCGGACAACCTGGGAAGCAAGGGAACGAGTGGTCGTCGCGCTGACCGGCGGCCCTGAGGGGGACACGCTGATCCGGCGCGCGGCCAGGATCGCTGCCCGCTCGGCCGGCGGCGATCTGCTCGCGGTCCACGTGACCTCTTCCGACGGGCTCACCGGCGCCAGCCCGGGCGCGCTCGCCAACCAGCGCCGACTGACCGAGTCGCTCGGGGGGACCTATCACCAGGTCGTGGGCGACAACGTGCCGGACGCGCTGCTGACATTCGCCAGGGCCGAGAACGCGACTCAGCTGGTGCTCGGTGTCAGCCGCCGGGGCTGGCTGTCCTCGCTACTGACCGGGCCCGGCGTGAGCATGCGCACGATGCGTGAATCCGGCGATATCGACGTGCACATGGTCACGCATTCCTACGTCGGCCGCGGCCGCGGCCTGCCCAAGGCCGCGGGCGGCGGCCTCACCAGAGGGCGCAAGCTAACCGGATACGCGCTCGCGGTCGCGCTCATGCCGCTGCTGACTCTCGTGCTGGCCAACCTGCGCGGGCATCTCAACCTGACCAGCAACGTGCTGGTCTTCCTCGTCGGCGTGGTCGCCGTGGCCCTGGTCGGCGGGTTCCTCCCGGCGCTGATCGCCGCCGTCGCGGGCTCGGTGTTGCTGAATTACTACTTCACCCCGCCGGTGCACAAGTTCACCATCAACGACCCGAACAACGCCCTCGCCCTGCTCATCTTCATAGCCGTCGGCCTTTCGGTCAGCAAGGTGGTGGACACGGCGGCGCGCCGGACCATGCAGGCGGCGCGGGCCGGGGCCGAGTCCGAGTTGCTGGCCACGACGGCCGGCAGCGTGCTACGCGGCGAGCGGGCCTTGCAGGCCGTGCTTGACCGGGTCCGCGAGGCGTTCGGAATGGACTCGGTCACCCTGCTCGAGCAGCGCGAGCCCGATCAGACCGGGGCGGACGCGGGCGCGCTCGCGCCGGCGGGCGACGGTCAGGCCGGCGGAGCTCTCCCCAGGACCGGGCCCGGCGGCCGGTGGACCGCGGTCGGCGTATCGGGCGATCTGCCGTGCCTGCGGCCGGACCAGGCGGACGTGGAGATCCCCATCAGCGACACGCTTGTGCTCGCAATGCGCGGCCGCCCCCTGCCCGCCACCGACCGGCGGGTTCTGGGCGCGTTCGCGGCCTACGCGGCCGCCGCCCTTGAGCAGGGCCGGCTGACTGCCGCGGCCGAGGCAGCGCGGCCGATAGCGGAGGCTGACCGCATGCGCACCGCGCTGCTCGCCGCGGTGAGCCATGACCTGCGCACGCCCCTCGCGTCCGCCAAGGCCGCGGTCACGAGCCTGCGCAGCAACGACATCGAGTGGGATGCCGAAGACCACGATGAGTTGCTGGCCACGGCGGATGAATCGCTCGACAAGCTGTCCCGCCTGGTGGACAACCAGCTGGACATGAGCAGGCTGCAGGCCGGGGCGCTGGCGCTGTTCCCCCGCCCGGCCGACCTGTCCGAGATCGTCGCCAGGTCACTCGACGATCTGGGCCCCGCCGCACGGGCCGTGACCGTGGACATTCCCGATGATCTGCCCGAGGTAGCGGTGGATCCCGGCATCCTGGAGCGGGTCATCGCCAACCTGACGGCGAACGCACTGCGGTACTCGCCGGCCGGCTCGCCCCCCGCGCTGACCGGGAGCAGCCTGCATGACCGGGTCGAGTTGCGCATCATCGACCGCGGCCCCGGCATCCCGACCGAGCACCGCCATAAGATGTTCGTGCCGTTCCAGCGGCTCGGCGATACCGACAACACCACCGGCGTGGGCCTGGGCCTGGCCCTTTCCCGCGGACTGACCGAGGCGATGGGCGGCACGCTCGAGCCGGACGAGACACCCGGTGGCGGCCTGACGATGACGCTATCGCTGCCCGCCGCGCCTGGCCCGGCGACCGCCCCGACGGGCGAGCGTGAGCATGAGTCGTACCTCGGCACCGGAGATATGAGTTGATCGGGCAAATCCGATATAGACCCCGGCAGCAGTTCGCACGGCGGGGAGTTGGCGTGGCACCGGCGACATCAACTCCCCGCGGTACGTCCGTGCGCCACGACAGCATGGTGCCGTGACAGACATCCTGGTCATCGACGACGAGCCGCAGATCGTGCGGGCGCTGCGGATCAACCTGCGCGTCCGGCAGTACGAGGTGCACACGGCCGGCTCGGCCAGTGAGGCACTGGAACTGGCCGCCAAGCATCCTCCGGACCTCGTCATTCTCGATTTGGGCCTGCCGGACATGGATGGCGTCG
>JASIBJ010000500.1 GCA_030045215.1 Streptosporangiaceae bacterium
CCGCAATTGCTGCAACTGTCTGGCATCGGCAGCCGCGCCGTCCTGGAGCCGGCGGGCGTCACGGTCCGTCATGACCTGCCGGGGGTCGGCGAGAACCTGCAAGACCATCTCGAGGTCTACGTCCAGTACGGCTGTAAGCAGCCCGTCTCGGTCGCGCCGGCTCTGAAGTGGCGGAACCGGCCGCTGATCGGCGCGCGCTGGCTGTTCCTGCGCAGCGGCCCCGGCGCAACCAACCACTTTGAGGGCGGAGGGTTCGCCCGCAGCAACGACGAGGTCGCCTACCCGAACCTGATGTTCCACTTCCTGCCGATCGCCATTCGCTACGACGGGTCGGCGCCGGCTGGCGGTCACGGCTACCAGGTGCACATAGGCCCGATGAACTCCGACTCGCGCGGGACGGTGCGGATCACCTCGGCCGACCCTGCGGTCAAGCCGGCCCTGCGTTTCAACTATCTGTCCACCGACACCGACCGGCGCGAATGGGTGGAGGCCATCACGGTTGCCAGGCACATTCTCGGCCAGCCGGCGATGGCACCCTTCAACGCGGGCGAGCTATCGCCCGGTCCAGGGGTCCAGACGCCCGAGCAGATCCTGGACTGGGTCAGGCGTGACGGCGAGACCGCGTTGCATCCGTCGTGCACCTGCGCGATGGGCACAGGGCCGGCGTCAGTCACCGACCCGGCCAGCATGGGCGTCCACGGCCTTGAGGGGCTGCGTGTCGTGGATGCGTCGGTCATGCCGTTCATTACCAACGGCAACATCTACGCGCCGGTCATGATGATCGCCGAGAAGGCAGCGGACCTGATCCTCGGCAACACCCCGCTGGCGCCCGTCGACGTGGAGTTCTACCGGCACGCGCCCGCCCGACCCTAGGCGGCCACAGCCGGGGCGCGCCGGCAAGCGGCGCCAGGCTGGCCGCCAACGGACAGGAGCGCTTTGGCCACTGTCCGCTGTATCGTGCGGTTTGAGTGACGAATTGCGCGACAGGGAGCAGCCGTGGTAGATCAGGCTAGCCATTCGACAACTGCGGCCGCTGGCGGTGACCCTCTCCACGAGGCCGTTTCGCTGGCACGGAGTGCGGCGGACGAGGGGATCGGGCTGAAGCTGCTGGGCGGGCTAGCCGTCCGGGTCATCTGCCCGGACCTGCCGCCACGGCTGCGTGCCGGGCAGGACATGGACTTCGCCTGTCTGTCCCGCGGCCGCAAGGAGGCCGCTGAGTTCCTCACCCGCAGCGGCTGTCAGCCCGACCGGCGGTTCAACAGCCTCAACGGTGACCGTCAGATGTACTTCACGGCGCCGTCCGGGCGGCCGATTGACCTGATGGTTGACCGGCTGAACATGTGCCACGTCCTGGATTTCCGGCCCACGTTCGGGGCGCTGCCGCTGACGCTAGCGGCGATGGACGTCCTGCTGTCGAAGCTCCAGGTCGTGGAGCTCAATGAGAAGGATGCCAGGGACATCGTGCAACTGCTGGCCGGCGTGCGGGTCGTCACCCAGGTCGTCGCCCAGGCCGGCGGCAAGGAGCAGGCCGAGCCGGAAGCACCGGTCCTGGACTCCGAGCGGTTCGCTCGCCTGCTCGCCGCCGACTGGGGCTGGTGGCGGACCGTGACCGGCAACCTGGAGAAGCTCCCTGGTCTGGTCGACGACAAGCCGGAACTGCTCCCGCCCGACCCCCCGTACGACCCGCTGGCGCAGGCGGCGGAGCTGCTGGAACTGGCCAGTTCCGTGCCCAAGAGCATGAAGTGGAAAGTGCGGGCGGGTGTCGGGGACCGGGTTCGCTGGTACGAGCTGCCCGAGGAGGTCGGGCACTAAGCCGGGTCTCAGAGCCGATGAAAACGAGCCGCGCCAAGCCGACGCAAACCGGATTGCCGGCCACTCCGTGCGGGCCTCGCCGGCCGGTGCCGTCACCATTCTGCGCTTGTGAATCTTGACGTCCGGTTCAGCCTGGTGCTACACCGGTCGCAGGCAGCGGAAAAGGGCTCGGTAGTCACATGAAGATCTTCTTTGCGACCGACATCCATGGCTCGGAAGTGTGCTGGCGGAAGTTCCTGAACTCCGCTGCCTTCTACAAGGCGGACCTGGTCATCCTCGGCGGGGACGTCACCGGGAAGGCCATGGTGCCGATCACCGCTTTCACCGGCTACTGGCAGGCGACCTGGCGCGGCGAGACGTACCAGCTCGAAAGCAAACAGCAGCTCGACGAGCTGATCGCGCGGATCCGCAACAGCTGCTTCTACCCGGCGATCGTCAGCCCGGATGAGCTGAGCCACCTGGGGGCGAACGAGGCCGCCGTCGGCGAGCGGTTCGAGCACGAGATGATCAGCTCCCTGGACCGCTGGCTGGACATGGCCGACGGCAAGCTGCGCGGCGGCCAGATTCCGTGCATACTCAACGGCGGCAACGACGACATCTTCGAGATCGATAGCGTGCTCGAGTCCTCGCCGTGCGTGAGCTTCGCCGAAGGCAAGCTCATGGACCTCGGCGGCGGTTTCTCGCTGGTCAGCATGGGCTGGACGAACCCGACGCCGTGGAACACCTACCGCGAGGCCGCCGAGGACCAGCTGGCGGAGAAGATCGAGGCGGTCGCGGAACTCGTGCCCGATATGGGCCGGGCCATCTTCAACTTCCACGCGCCGCCGTACGGCACCGGGCTGGATGAGGCCCCGGCCCTGGACCAGAACCTGCGGCCAATGCACGGCGGCGCGGTCATGAAGCCAGTCGGCTCGACGGCGGTCAAGGACGCGATCGTCAAGTACCAGCCGATGCTGTCGCTGCACGGCCACATCCACGAAAGCCGGGCCATCAGGCGCATGGGCCGGACGCTCGCGATCAATCCGGGCAGCGTCTACGGCGACGGCGTCCTGCAGGGCACCGTGGTCGACCTGGACGCGAAGAAAGGCAAGGTCAGCAGGTACCTGCTGGTGAACGGGTGAAGCAGGTACCTGCTGGTGAACGGGTAAAGCCGGGACGGCCAGGCACGCTGGCCGCCCAGACCTGAGAGGCGCACATGGCAGCAGAATCCGTGAGCACCACCCCAACCCTGTTCCTGCGTAACGCTACCGGCCTGGTACGAGGCTGGTCGGTGCGCGACTCGATGATCTACGCGTGCCTGTCGACTAACTTCCTGGCCCTCGGGATCTACGAGTTCACGTTCGCCGGCCCGGCTTTCCCGAAGGGTCAGTTCATCACCTCGATCATCATCTCGGCGATCCTGGTGTCGTTCCTGGTGGTCGCCTACAGCGGGCTGATCGTCACGATTCCGCGGGCCGGCGGCGACTACGTCTGGCAGACGCGCATCCTCGGCAGTGGCATCGGCTTCGTGATGGCCGTTACCGGCTGGTGGTTCATCCTGTGGCTATGGGCGCCGATCTACGGCAACATCCTGTCGGTCATCTTCTTCCAGCCCCTCTGGGCGACCCTCGGCAGTCCCTCCGGGGCGGCCTGGTTCGGCTCCAAGTGGGGGATCTTCGTCGTCTGCCTGATCACGATCGCGATAGCGGGTGTGCTGGTCTCGCTCGGCATGGCCGGCTACGCAAGGATCCAGAAGTGGTGCTTCTACGGCGGGCTGATCGGCTTCGCCGTTGTGGTCGTCCTGCTGCTGGTCAGCAGCCATGCCTCGTTCGTCAGCTCGTTTAACGTCGAGGCCCAGAAGATCTTCGGCGTGCACAATGCGTACGCAGCGACCAACGCGGCGGCCAAGAAGGCGGGCTACAGCACGTATCCGATCGGCATCGGCCCGCTCGGCCCGACGCTGTCGCTGATCCCGGCCATGATGTTCTTCATCCTGTGGCCGAACTGGGGCTCCACCCTGTACGGCGAGATCCGCGGCGCGAGCGACTTCAAGCGGGTCTTCACCGGTATGTTCACCGGCCTGTGGATCACCGTCCTGCTGGTGGTCGTCTTCCTGCTGCTGGTCGACAAGACGATCGGCTGGGGTTTCTACCAGAACCTCAACTCGCTGGACTACAACACCACGCCGCAGTTCGGCATCTGGCCCTACCCGTTCCTGTTCGCGGGCTGGCTGGTGCACAACGCTGTCTTCCAGGTCGCCTTGATCCTGGTGCTCAGCCTGTGGTTCTTCGGCTGGGTCGGCACCCTGTTCCTGTCCTCGACGCGGGTCATCTTCGCCGCGGCGTTCGACCGGGTGCTGCCCGACCGGGCGGCCGAGGTGTCGGAGAAGCGCAAGGTGCCGCTCTACTCGCTGGTCCTGATGCTGCTGCCAGCCGCGATCGTGAGCGGGTTCTACGCGTCCTCGCTCTCGTTCCGTGATTACACGCTCGATGCGACTCTCGTCATCGCGGTCACGTACCTGTTCAGCGCGATCGCGGTCGTGATCCTGCCGTGGCGCAAACCGGAGCTGTGGGCGGCATCACCGGCGAGCCGGTTCAAGGTCTTCGGCGTGCCGATCGTGCCGGTGGCCGGCGTGGTCACGATCGCGCTGCTGGTCTTCGACCTGGTCGAATGGCTCTCCAACGACCTTTACTTCGTGAACAACCATGACTCGCTGTACTTCATGGCGGGGATGTACGTGCTCGCGGTCGTGGTGTACCTCGTGGCCCGCGTCGTGCGCAGGCGGCAGGGCATCGACCTCGGCCTGATTAACAAGGAGATCCCGGTCGAATAACTCACGCGCGGTCGTATTCGGTCACTGCGATTCTTTTGGGGAACGAGGTGTGTCCGCAGTGACCCTTGCGAGCAGGCGCGCAGTCGCCCGCGGCAACCGGGCTGCCCTGGGCCAGTGCACACCGACAAACCGGCGGAGATCTAGATGAGCGACGTACCTGACCGGGCCAGCGCGGTCATCATCGGCGCGGGCATCGTGGGCAACAGCCTCGCCTACCACCTGGCCCGGCTCGGCTGGACCGAGCTCGTCCTGGTGGACAAGGGCCCGATGCCCAACCCTGGCGGCTCCACCGGGCACGCGTCGAACTTCATTTTCCCGATCGAGTACTCCAAGATGATGATGGAGCTCACCCGCGACTCGACCGAGCAGTACAAGGAGCTGGGTGTCTTCACCGAGAGCGGCGGCATCGAGGTAGCCCGTACCGAGGCGCGGATGACCGAGCTGCGCCGCCGCTGCTCGCAGGCCAAGTCGTGGGGCATCCCGGCCGAGCTGCTGACTCCCGAGGGCGTGGCCAAGCTGGTGCCGTACCTGGACCCGTCGGTGATACTCGGCGGCGCGTACTTCCCGACCGTCGGCGTCGTCGACTCGCTGCGGGCGGGCACGCTGATGCGCGAGCGTGCCCAGCAGTCCGGCGCGCTGACCGTGCTGGCCGGCACCGAGGTGCTCGGCATCGACAAATCCGAGGATGGCCGGGTCAGCGCGGTGCGGACCAGCAAGGGCGCGATCGGGACCCAGGTGTGCGCGATCTGCTGCGGGGTCTGGAGCCCGCGCATTGCCAGGATGGCCGGGGCGAGGATTCCGCTCACCCCGATCGTGCACCAGATGATCAGTGTCGGCCCGATCGCGCTATTCGACGGTACCGAGGGCGAGATCGCCTATCCGATCGTGCGCGACGTCGACGAGAACATGTACGAGCGCCAGCACGGCGGCGACATCGAGGTCGGCTCCTACGCGCACCGGCCGATCATCGTCTCGCCGGACGACATCCCGTCGATCGAGGCCGCCGTGCTGTCGCCGACCGAGATGCCGTTCACCCAGGACGACTTCGACCCCCAGCTCGAGAAGGCGCTGGAGCTGATGCCTGAGCTGCTCGGGGACGAGCGGGCGGGCCAGCGCTACGCGATCAACGGCCTGATCTCGATGACGCCGGACGGGCATCCGGCGCTGGGCGAGACCTCTGAGGTGCCGGGCCTGTGGTCGGTCGCCGCGAGCTGGATCAAGGAGGGCCCGGGCATCGGGCGGGCGGTGGCCGAGTGGATGAGCGGAGTCACCCCCGAGATCGACATCCACGAGGCTGATGTCTCGCGGTTCTACCCACACCAGCGCACCGCCGCGCATGTGAGCGCGCGGGCGGTCGAGGGTTTCAACAAGATGTACGGGATCGTGCACCCGGCCGAGCAGTGGGAGTCGGGCCGCCCGGTCCGGGTCTCCCCGGTGTACGAGCGCGAGCGCGAGCTCGGAGCCGTATTCTTCGAGACCGCTGGCTGGGAGCGGCCGATGTGGTACGAGCGCAACCGCGACCTCGTCGACCGCTACCGGGGCCAGCTGATGGACCGAGGCGGCGAGTGGGAGTCGCGCTGGTGGTCGCCGATCATCAACGCCGAGCACCTGGCGATGCGCGAGCGGGCGGGCCTGTTCGACCTGTCCGCGTTCGCGATCCTGGACGTGACCGGCCCCGGTGCCCTGCAGGCCGTGCAGAACGTCGCGGTTGCGCAGATGCAGGTGCCGGTGGGCCGCGTGATCTACACCTCCTTCCTTGACGACGCGGGCGGTTTCAAGGCCGACCTCACGGTCATGCGGCTCGGGCCGCGGCACTTCCGCATCGTTACCGGCGGTGCCACCGGGATGATGGACCTCAAGTGGGTTGCCGATCATCTGCCCGCCGACGGCAGCGCGCAGGTCACGGACCTGACCTCGGCCTGGGCCACGTTCGGCCTGTGGGGGCCTAAGGCCCGCGACATCCTGCGCCACCTCACCGACGACGACATCTCGAACGAGGGCTTCCCGTTCGCCAGCTGCCGGGAGATCGAGGCCGAGGGCATCACCGTGCTCGCGTCGCGTATCTCGTATGTGGGCGAGCTCGGCTGGGAGCTGCACGTGCCGTTCGAGCAGGGCGGCAAGCTGTGGGACGCGCTGTTCGTCGCGGGCCTGGCCTACGGGATGGTGCCAGCCGGGATCGGCGTCTACGGCACGACCGCTCGGCTGGAGAAGGGTTACCGCGCCTTCGGCGCCGAACTGGACGCGCACTACAACCTGGTCGAGGCGGGCATGACCAGGCCCAGGGTGAAGGCCGAGGACTTCATCGGCAGGACCGCGTACCTGGCCCAGCGGGAGGCCCCCCCGGCCGCGCTGCTCTGCACGCTCACCGTCGACGATCACGTGTCGGAATCCGGGGAACTGCGGTACATGCTCGGCGGCGAGCCCATCCTGACCGACGACGGCGAGCCAATCACCGACGCCCGCGGCCGGCGGTCCTACGTCACCAGCGCCGGTTCCGGTCCCTCGGTCGGCAAGCACCTGCTGATGGCCTACCTGCCGCAGCAGCTGGCCGTCGCCGGCATCCCGCTAACCGTCGAGTACCTGGGCGAGCTGTACCCGGTCACCGTGGCCGTAGCCGGATCGACGCCGCTGTTCGACCCCCTCAACGAGCGCATCCGGTGCTGAGGTGGACGTCCTCGTCTGCGTGAAGCGCGTGCCGATGGTCGGCGGCGTCGTCCAGCTGACCGCCGATGGGCTCGATGTGGATACGCGCATGTCCGGCTTCGCCATCAGCCCGCACGAGGAGTGCGGGGTCGAGGAGGCCGTGCGGATCACCGAGCGTGAGGGCGGCACGGTGACCGTGCTGACGCTCGGACCACCCGAGGCCGCCGACCAGCTCAGGGACATGCTGGCGCTCGGCGCGCATCGCGGCGTGCTGCTGGAGACCGACGGCCGGGAGTGGGGTCCCATGGCCACGGCTACCGCGATCGCTCAGGCGGTGACCGGCCAGGACTTCCCCTCGTTCCCCCTGCTGATCTTCGGCAACGAGGCCGCCGATACTGGCGGTTACCAGGTCGGGATCCGGGTCGCGCACCTGCTCGGGCTGCCCTGCGTGACCGGCATCAAGCGGCTTGAGCTGGCCGGCGGGGTGCTGCGCGCCGGGCGGGAGCACGAGGAGTTCGAGGTCTCGCTGCCGGCCGTGGTCACCGTACGGGAGGGCATCAACCTGCCGCGCTACCCGTCCCTGCCCGGACGGCTGCGGGCCCGGCGCGCGGAGATCACCGTGCTGCGGCCGCAGTGGCAGGCGGACGGGCTGCGCAAGGAACGGCTGCGCGTTCCGGCGGTGCCCCGCCAGCAGGCGGAGATCCTCGGTCGCGGCGTCGACGCAGTTCCGGCGCTGGTCCGCGTGCTTGACGACCTCGGCGTGCTGCCGTGAGCGTACTGTGCCTGGCCGAGCGGGACGGCGATCAGATCGGGGCGGCATCGCTGGCAGCGCTGTCGTTCGTGCGGGCGCTGGCACCGGCCGGGGAGGTGATCGCGGTGGTCGCGGGGGCCGGAGGAGTCGCGGATCTCGCGCTCGGCCTGGCCGATGGTGCTGCCGCCGAGGTGTGCCACGTGGTCACGCCGGAGCGGTCCGGCTACGCTCCGGCGGCCTGGGCCAGGGCGCTGCAGCAGCTGGTCGCGGCCCGCGGCGCGGAGGCGGTCGTTGCTGCTGCGACCGACCGTGGCAGCGAGGTGCTGGCGCACCTGGGGGCGATGACCGGGCTACCGGTCGCGGCGAATTGCGTCTCGGCGAGCCGGGAGGGACCGGGCGGCTGGCGGCTCGTCCGGCAGCGCTGGGCCGGCAGTGTGCTGGAGGACGCCGTGCTCGACGCCCCGGTGGCGCTGCTGACGATTGCGGCGGACGCCGCCGGGGCAACAGCGGCCGGCGCGGACCAGAGCGCCGATGGCGGGCCGCCCGGCCCGCCGGTCGTGACCAGCTTCACGCCCGAGCTGATCGCCGCTGACATTCGCGTCCAGGCGCGGGAGTCGGGCGGCACCGAGCAGGGCGCGTCGCTGGCGACGGCGCGGGTGG
Organism: Streptosporangiaceae bacterium; assembly: GCA_030045215.1. The sequence goes on from JASIBJ010000500.1 coordinate 8,679, forward strand.
TGGTGGGCGGCGGCCGTGGCGTGGGCGGGCCGGAGGGGTTCGCCGCGCTGGAGGAACTCGCCGCCCTGCTCGGTGGCGTAGTCGGGGTCTCGCGCGTGGTTACCAGCGCGGGCTGGCGACCGCACCGGCAGCAGGTTGGCCAGACCGGCACGAAAATCGCTCCCGAGCTCTACCTGGCTTGCGGGATCAGCGGGGCGATCCAGCACATGGCGGGCTGCCAGGGTGCCCGCTGCCTCATCGTCGTGAACACCGACCCGGACGCGCCGATCGTTTCCCGTGCCGACTACGCAGTCATCGCCGACCTGCACGAGGTGCTTCCGGCGCTTATCGCTGCGATCAAGAGCCGTGGCGCCGGCGCGGCGCGCGAGGCTCAGGAGAGCAGCGCCGCCGCCAGCCCGGTACCCGATCACGGAAGGTGACTTTCTGCATGCTGCGCGGCACGCCGTTCCATCGTTCTCAGAAGACCGGTGCATTCTTCGCTTAACTGTCGCGACGGGGCGCACTCGCTGATGTCACCATGACTGTGGGACGGCCAGAGAGGTCCATCCCTGAGTAGAGATGGGAGATCAGGTGAAGAGACTGCTCGCAAGTTCTTTAACTGCCTTGCTCGGGGCCTCAGCCTTCCTGGCGGTGGCGTCGGCGGCGCCTCCGGCTGCGAGCCTGAGCGCGAGGGCGCATAATCCGGCTGTCGTTGCCCAAGCCCGAGCCGCCTTCAAGAAGTACATGTCGTC
>JASIBJ010000501.1 GCA_030045215.1 Streptosporangiaceae bacterium
GGCGCGCCCGTTGCTGTTGCAATTTTGCAGTTGCTTTTTGCCAGTCATTCGCTGTCATTGACCAGCGAGTTCGCCCTAAAGTTGTACATCCAGATAGACACAGACTCTAAGGCGGAATCTGGTGCAGTCATTACCGACCGCGAGCAGCAAGTGACGGATAGTCAGACTGCAGCGGCCGCGCTGATCGAGCCCCTGCATCCGACGACTACGTGGCCAGTGAAGATCGGCGTGATCCCGCCGCTCGCCGACCGGCTCACGGTGAGGTCAGAGTCCGCGCCGGATCTGGCCGCGGGGTTCAGCCGGAATACCGCAATCGCGCTGGTGCCGCGCGGCCGAGGCCAAGAGGCTACTGACGGCTGGAGGCAGTGCTGCGGCAAGACCCAGGTCGCCGCCGCGTTCGCTGAAACACAATGGCGGGCGCGTTCGGTGGACCTGCTGCTCTGGATCGATGCCAGCAGCGCGGCCGGCGTCATTTCCGGGTTTGCCGAGGCAGCCGCGCGGATAACGGGCGCGGGGGTGAGCGGGGATGCCACCTCCGCGGCGGCGGGCCTGGTCGCCTGGCTCCTGCAGGCAAGTCAAAGATGGCTCGTCGTCTTTGATGACCTGGCCGACGGCAGCGTGCTGACCGGACTTTGGCCGACCGGCTCCACTGGCCGGGTACTGGTTACTTCTTCCATCCCTGGCGCGGTGGAGCGCCTGCCAGGTATTGCGGTGGCCGAGATCGGCCCGTTCAGTGCGCGTGAGGCGATGAGCTACCTCGTCGGCCGGCTGTCGGCCGACCCCGATCAGCGCCGCGGTGCGATGGACCTGATCGAGGACCTGGGCTGCGATCCGCTTGCTCTGGCCCAGGCCACCGCGGCTATCAGCAGTTCCTGGCTGACCTGCTCTGACTATCGCGAGAGATTTATTGCTCGGTCGGAGCTGATCGGGCAGCGCAACCGCACCCAGCTGCGGCCAGCCCGGGTGACGTGGACGCTGTCTCTTGACAGCGCGGACTACCTGCGTCCGGGCGGCTCCGCCCAGACCTGCCTGGTCTTCGTTGCCTTGCTGGGCGGCCGCGGCGTGCCGGTCCCGGTCTTCACCACGGCCGCCGGCAACGGCTATATCGCAGGCACCGGTCAGGACTCGGTCGCATCCCAGCGCACCACGAACGCCCTGCGCGCGCTTGAGCAGGTAGGCCTGGTCAGCGTTGATCACGCTGCGGTGCCGCCGTCTGTCTGGCTGAACAAAATCATGCAGCAGGCAGTGTTGGCCGCCACTCCGGCAGAGATGTTCGAGCCGGCAGTTACCGCCGCGGCCGCTGCGTTGCTTGACCAATGGTCCGGCCCGCGGGCACTGCCTCGATCTGGTCCGGCGCTCCGGGCGGCCGCTGAGTCGCTGCAACGCGCGGCCGGCCGGCTGCTGTGGTCTGCGGGATGCCACCCGCTTATCTTCCGCATCGGCCGCAGCCTGGACGAAGAAGGCTTGACTGGTCCGGCCGTGGAGTTCTGGAGCGAGGTCGCCGGGATCAGCGACAGCATTCTCGGACCGGACCACCGCGACTCCTGGGAGCTAACCGGGCTGCTGGCGGCCGCATACATGACTGCCGGCCGGCGGGCGGAGGCAATTACGTGGTACCGGCAGTTGGTGGCCGGCTGGGCCAGCAGGTTTGGCGCGGACAGCCCGCGCACCCTGACCGCCAGGGTCAGGCTCGGGGGCGTGCTGACCGCGGCCGGGCTGGTAGATGACGCGATCAACATGCTGAAGGACGCCCGGACCGAATGCGAACGCGCCCTGGGGCCCGATCACTGGCTGGCTCAGGATGCCCGGGAGGAACTTGCGTCCGCCTACCGCGCGGCGGACCAGACCGCCGCCGCCATCCGCATCTACCGGCGGAGCCTGAGCGAGCGCGAGCGTACAGCCGGTGCGCAGGATCCCCGCACGATTGCCATCCGCCAGCGGCTAGCCGAGGCATATCTCGCCGACGGCAAGGCGAGGGACGCGATGACGCAATACAAGCGCGCCGTCACCGACTGCGAACGCAGCCTGGGCCCAGCTGACCCCGACACGATCCGCGCGCAGTCCTTGCTCGCACGGGCCTATCACCAGGCCGGCCGAATGGCGTCCGCCGTTCAGATCTATGAGCAGGTACGCGCGGGCACCGAACGCTCGCTCGGGCCCAGCCACCGGGACACACTGGCCGCCGGAAACAGCCTCGCGGGCGCGTACTACGCTGTCGGACGGCTGACCGACGCGGCCAACATGTACCGGGACGTAGTGCAGCGAGCCGACGAGGCGCTGCCGGCGTCGGACCCACTGCTGAAGTCGGCTCGGGACGGCCTGGCGGCCATCACCGGAGAGTAAAAGTCAGGGAATTCGCTATTCATCAGGGCCGACGATGAAGGGCACCATTATCCCCTTACCCTGCGTGCCTTTTCGGCTACGCGACCGAACGTTGGCGGTGAAGATAAGGCGGTCAAAATAGCCAGGCTTGAAGCCACTTCAGCGAGACAGCGCTGGACATCAGCGGCGGGGTTCCCAGGCTCCGACGTCGGCGATTCCTCGTGCGACCGGGGAAACCTCGGCGAGCAGGAAGCGCTGCCGAGGTCGCCCTCGGTGTGCGTCATTACTGCTCAGTCAGTACCCGATCTAACATGCCGAGGAGCCTCCCTTGGGGCGCTCTCTCGGGGGATCTGGAAGAACGCAGAGCGCAGGATGAAGCGGGCCACAAGCATCAACACCAGGCCTACGGCGACGATGCCGAGGAGCGCCCAGTTCTGTGACGCCGGCTCGGTCTGGACCGACTTGTAGATGATCCAGACAAGGAATCCCGCCGCGGCGAGCGGGAGTACACCGAGGATCAGGAAGTCCCAGGCATTGGCCATGACGCGGCGCCGGTAGTACGTGACCGTGGCTAGCGGGGTTAGGACGTAGAACGCGGCGAACAGCAGGCCTGACACGTCCACGACTGCGTCGAATGCGCTCTGCACCGATGAAGTCAGCAGGTAGACCCAGACGAGCCCGAGCACGACCGCGCCGGTCAGGAGGCTGGCGGCCACCGGGGTGGAGAAGCGGCGGTTGACGTTACTCAGGAACGAGGGCAGGACTCGGTGCGTCGCCATGCCGTACACGATTCGCGCGGTCAGCACGATGGTGGTACCCATGAGCGCGATCACTGACAGGGCCAGGGACAGCGCCATCACCTTAGCCCAGGTGCTGCCGCCCAGCGCCTGGGCGACGTAGACGAGCCCGGTGGACGAGTTCGCCTGCAGCTTCGCTGGCGACACGACTCCCGACAGGCCGAGATACACCACGCCGTAGATGACGGTGAGTATAAGGACCGCGTAGATGGCAGCCCTGCCGGGATTGACCCGCCTGTGCTTGACTTCCTCGTTGACGTAGAGGGTGCCTTCCCAGCCGCTGTAAATGAACACGGAAATGAGCAGCCCCGATGCGAGGCTGCCTTTGCCGCCGATCCCGGACAGGCTGAACCACTGTCTGGTGATGGGGAAGGTGCCGGCGTGGTGGTGCAGGACCGCCACCAGCCCCCAGATCGCTATGCCGACCAGGATGGTGTATTCGATGAGTGCCATGCTGACCTGGGTCCGCGCGGTGATCCGGATGCCCACGACGGCGATGGTCAGCATCACGAGTAGGATCGCGGTACCGATGCCGAGGTATGTCCAGGTACTGCCGGAGCTGTTGAAGATCGCGGTGACCGACGGTCCCAGAATCTCTGCGCCGCCGACCCCGCCGATGACGTAAGCCATGATCATCAGCCAGCCGGTTATGAAGCCGAGATATGGGTTGATGGCGCGGCCGACCCACTCGAACGACGCGCCGCAATTCGCCTGCCACAAGTTAAGCCGGTGGTATGAATAAGCGATGATGAGCATCGGAATCGCGGTCAGGAGCAGGATTGGCAAGGTCGCATAAGCGGTGGCTGCGACCAAAGCGGCCAGGCTTATGGCAAGCGTGGCCGCAGGTGCCGACGAGGCCATGCCGATAACCGTGTCCTGTGCCACGTTGATGGCGTTGGGCTCGAGCCGGGTCGGAATCAGGGCGGCCTCGACGGTAGTAAGTGATCGATCCGTCATCTATTCTCCTTATCCGTACTGACCCGTCAGCGCTGACTAGTCGCAGGCAGCGGAAGACGCCGCATATGGCTGCCCAGGCGCCGCCACCGAGCGCCCGAGGGCGAGCACCGGCAGCCTTCCACGACCGGCGATGGATGGCCAGTAGTCTCTGGCACTCGCCGGGCGACGACCCCGGCATTCATGACTGCTCGCATTTCAGGCCATAGCATGGCCGAGACGAGAGGCAAAGGCAACGCCTTCGGTTCACAAAGGGTAGATTTTATTTTCACGGCCGCCGAGGCGTTGAGGGGAGCCACCCGTGGTATCGCACCACGCAAGCCAGGACACCAGTAGCGACGGAATGGCCGACGGCAAAGTTCCGACCCGTCACCCGCTCGATCCCCTGGACGCCAGTGAGATCGCGCGTGCGGTGCAGATTCTGCGGCAGCAGCGGCTCGTGCCTCCGGATGCACGGTTCGTCTCGGTGACGTTGCAAGAGCCGCCGAAGGATCAGGTGGCGTTCCCGGCGTCTGAGGGACGGGACTCGGCCGGCGAGGTGTCGCGAGAGGCACACATCATCCTGCGTGACCCGCGGCAGCACGCGACTTGCGAGGCGGTGGTATCCCTCACGGCCTGCTCAGTTTTGTCGTGGCGGACCATTCCCGGTGCGCAGGCACCGTTCGTGCCGGGGGAAATTGCCGATTGCGCGGTAGTGACGATGGCCGACCCACGGATTCTGGCCGCGCTAGAGCGGCGCGGCATCGATCCCGGCCGGGTGCGCGTGGAGCCATGGGGGGTCGGCGCCTTCTCGAGCCCCGAAGAGGCCGGCCGTCGGCTGGCTTGGACGTTGCTGTTTTACCGCGACCAGGCCGACGACAATCCGTACGCCAAGCCTATCCACGGCCTTCATGCCGTCGTGGATCTCGACGACATGGCTGTCCTGCGGGTGGAGGATTTGGGCGCGGTGCCTCTGCCGCCAGAGGCCGGTGCCTACGCCGCCGATCGTGTCGGGCCGCTGCGCGATGATCTGCGACCGCTCGAGATCATCCAGCCCCAGGGCCCGAGCTTCGATGTCCGCGGCTGGGAGATCCGCTGGCAGCGCTGGCGGCTCCATCTCGGCTTCACCGCACGCGAGGGCCTGGTCCTGCACACCGTCGGATACGAGGACCAAGGTCGGGTCAGGCCGGTAATGTGGCGTGCCTCCGTGGCCGAACTGTTCATCCCCTATGCAGACCCGCGGCCCTTCTATGCCTGGCGCAACGCCTTCGACATCGGCGAGGTCGGCATTGGAATCCTAACCAACTCGCTGAAGCTTGGCTGTGACTGCCTCGGCGAGGTCCGTTATCTCGACGTCGACCTAGCCGACGGGAACGGAGCGCCGTACAAGATCCCCCAGGCCATCTGCCTGCACGAGGAAGACGTGGGCTTGCTCTGGAAGCATTTCGACGCCACCTTGGGGTCCACTGAGGTGCGCCGCAGCCGTCGCCTGGTCATATCGTTTGTCATTACCGCGGATAACTACGAGTACGCCTTCTACTGGTACTTCTACCAGGACGGCGTAATCGAGTTCGAGGTCAAGCTGACCGGCATAGTCATGACCAGCGCCTTGCCGCCCGGCCAGGCCAGCGACTTCGGTACTGTGGTCGCCCCGCAGACTCTTGCCTCCCATCACCAGCATTTCTTCAGCGTCCGCCTGGATATGGCCGTGGACGGGCTGCGCAACACGGTTTACGAGGTAGACACCGAAGCGGTCGCCATGGGTTCCGGCAACCCACTAGGTAATGCGTTCCGGCCGGTGAAACGGCCGTTGCGTAGGGAGTCGGAGGCTCAGCGCGTGATCGACCCGATGCGGGGGCGGTACTGGCTGGTGGCCAACCCCGGCAAGCGAACTCAGCTCGGGCACGAGCCCGCCTACAAGCTCGTTCCTGGTCCCAGCGTGCTCGCCTTCAGCCACCCGGCTTCCTCGGTGACCCGGCGGGCCACGTTCGCAACCAAGCACCTTTGGGTCACCCCGTTCCACCCCGCTGAGCGGTTCCCCGCGGGCGACTACCCGAACCAGCATCCCGGCGGTGCCGGGTTGCCTGCCTGGACGAAAGCCGACCGCCCGATAGAGGACGCCGACATCGTTCTGTGGTACACCCTGGGCAATCTTCACATCGCCCGGCCAGAGGACTGGCCGGTCATGCCAGTCGAGCGAGTCGGCTTCATGCTCAAGCCGGCGGGGTTCTTCGACCAGAACCCGGCGCTGGACGTGGCGCCGCCGTTCTCCCCCCACTGCTAGCGGAGGTTGCCTAGCACGACTCTGACACTGAACTGAGAACCGCAGGCGCAGTCGCGCATCGGAGCCGGCGGCCTGCGGTTGGTCGTCGGCCATCAGGGGCGCAGAACCGGGTCGTTGACTGTGGTGCAGAGGAGGCAAAACGCAGGCCGGCACGTGAGGAGACGACGACGCTAGCCCGACCGCTATGGTGCGGCAGCTTGCTGCTGCTCAAGCCGGGGGCCGCGATGTGCGGCTGGCAGGTCTGTTCGTCACTGGCTTGGCACCCGACGCGGGAGAGCTGGGCGCCGGAAGACTAACGACCGTGCGGGCCGGCCGGCCCGCGTGTCGCGTCGACCGCCGTGTCGCGCCCACGGCTATGCCCGTAGACCTGGCTTGCCCCGCTACTGGGTGCCGGTGTCGCTCTCCCTCGGAATCTGGAAGAACGGCGACCGGGAGATGACGCGAGCTCCGAACATCAGGATCAGGCCAAGCCCGATGGCCCCGATGAGCGACCAGCGTTGCGCCCACGGCACCGACCGAACCGTGTCCTCGAACATCCAGCCGAGGAACAGGGCGGCAGAAATCGGCAGCAGGCCCAGGGTGACGAAGTCGGTGAACCCACCGAAGACCCGCCGGCGGTAATAGACGGTGGTCGCGAGCGCGGTGAGGATGTAGAAGATCGCGAACATCAGGCCGGTGACGTCGATGACGT
>JASIBJ010000502.1 GCA_030045215.1 Streptosporangiaceae bacterium
ACCAGGCTGGACCACGCATGCAACCTGGGGGCGTCGGCCAGCGGCGCGCCGAGCACGGTGGCGATGGTGAGGGCCGGGTATGGCTTGGCGATCGCGGCGACGAAATCGCAGCGGCGCTCGCCCGCCACGGTCTCCCAGAGCCGGCCGAGGAACTCGCGCATGGCGGGCCGCCAGCGCTCGGCGGCGCGCGGCGTGAAGGCCGGGCCGACCAGCGCACGCAGCCGCCGGTGCTGCTCGCCCTGCTGGTTGAGGATGTTGGCATCGATCTGCTCCCGCAGCCGCCCGTCGCTGACACCGAACAGGTCGGCAATCTCCCGGCCAGGGAACGAGGTGTCGCGGGAGCGCAGGAAGAACTCGGCCGAATCGCGGTCCAGCACGAGGTAAGCAAGCGGCGACCGGGCCAGCCAGCTCCGCTCCCCGTTCGAGGCCAGCTGGGCCAGCCTGAGGTGGTAGTTGTCGCCGGCCAGCTCGTCGCCAGAAAGGTCGATGTCCGCCAGCTTGAGGTCGGTTACGACGGCCATGCACCCAACAGTGTCCCGGCCCGGCCGCCCCGCGCAACCTGAGACCGGCTGCCTCCGTACCCGCCCGGCGCGGCTGCTACTTCATCACCCGGATGCCGTGCGGGCGCCGCTAGCCGGCGACGCCGGATCCTCCGCGGCTGGCTGGCGGCCCGCTGGCCGTCAGGCCTCCCCAGGCCGGTGCGCTCGCCTCGGCTCCAACGTTGGCCGCGAACCTCCCGAGCAGGACCTCGAACTCGGTGATCTCCTCGTCAGAAAACCCGCGCCGCAGTTGGCGATCGAATGCCATCGCGACGGCGCGCAGGCGCACGAAGGCGGCCTCGCCGCCAGGTGTCAGCTCGACCACCTGAACCCGGCGATTGGCCGGATCCCGGCGCCGCGAGATGAGCCCGCTAGACTCCATTGCCGCCAGGTGGTGCGTCAGCGTCGCCTCCCGGATGCCGACTGCATCGGCTAGCTCCCGCTGGCTGGCCAGGTTGCGTGTCTTGAGGCTGAGAATGACCAGCCAGGTCGGCAGCGATCCGCCCGCCTCGGTTAGCGCGTCATCGAAGGAGCGCCCGATGGCCTTGGCGGCCTGGGTCAGCTGCAATCCAACGGGCATCCGGGCCGGCCGCATGACGACGAGGCTATCACATTTCATCGATATCTAATTATTCGACTCCTAATGGTTGTCCGGTTGGCAACGATAGGTTGTGCATGACGCCGCGTCTCACGCCGTGACCTGGGGCGCGCGACTGGATAAAGTCGGATATGTGCCGCGCGACCTACCTGATGTGACCGTGATTGGCGCCGGCGTCGTCGGCCTGACGACGGCGGTCTGCCTGGCCGAGGCGGGCCTGGCGGTCGCCATCCACGCGGCCGAACCGCCGCTGCAGACGACATCGCTGGCAGCCGGGGCCATCTGGGGCCCGCATCTGGTCGGCCCGCACGATCGGGTGGCGTCCTGGGCCGCCCGGACACTCTCCGCCCTGCACGAGCTCATCGCGGCCGGCCACCCGTTCGTCCGGCTGGCGCCCGGCGTCGCCGCATCCCGGCTGGCCGAGACCGAGCCACCCGAGTTCGCTGCGGGCGCGGCCGACCTGAACGCGTGTCCGGCCGCCGGCCTCCCGGGCGGCTACCTCACCGCGTGGCGGCTCTCATCGCCGTTGGTAACGATGCCCGAGTACCTGAGCTGGCTGTACGAGCGGTACCTCGGTGCCGGGGGACGGGCCATCACGCTGATTCGGTATCCGACCCTGGCCGACGCGATCCGCGGCGCGGCCACCCGCGTAATCGTCAACTGCACCGGGTGCGGTGCTCACGAGCTCGTGCCAGACCGGCAGCTCACTCCCGTCCGCGGGCAGGCCGTCGTGGTGGCGAACCCGGGCATCAGCAGGTTCTTCGTGGGAACCGGCCCCGGTGGCCACCTCACCTACTACTTTCCCCACCACGACCGCGTCGTCCTGGGCGGTACAGAGCAGCCAGGTGACTGGAACCGTGAGCCGGACCCTCGAATCGCGCGGCAGATCATCGCCGCCTGCACCGAGATCGAGCCCGCATTGCGGGGAGCAGCCGTTCTCGGGCACAGGGTGGGATTGCGCCCGGTGCGCCCGGAGGTCCGCCTCGAGGCCGTGCAAGCCCCCGAGGGCGTGACGGTCGTGCACAACTACGGGCACGGCGGCGCAGGCGTCACCCTGTCGTGGGGGTGCGCCAGCGAAGCCGCCGAACTCGTGCGGGACGCGCTGCGCTGAGCGGCCCCGGGAGGCAGAACCGTCAGAATCCCGGAAAGATCGCGCGCAGCTTATCCAGGACAGCGGGATCGCCAGATACCTCAGCCGGCGTGTGCGCGGGGTCGAGCCGGCCGTAGGCCAGCCGCACAAGCGACTCGGCCGGCATCCGGACCTGCGCGACCGCCTCATTGCCGCCGGGCCAGGCCGTCATGCTGACCGACTCCCCACTGGAGAGCAGATAATCGCGGTCCGGGCCGAAAGTAGTGACCCGCACGGCGAACGGCTCGGCCAGCGGCTTGCCGAGCCGCGGCGCGAGAAACGCCGGAACATTGTCGACAAGCAGTGCAACCGCGTCTGCGGAGAGGACAGCCGCCGGATCGCGGTAAACGGCGACATCCCAGGTGTGCAGGGAGTGCTCACCCAGGCGCAGCCGGATGATGCCGACGGCGTCAAGCCGCCTGCCGAAGAACTCTATCCCCATGCTCGCGAGCTGATCGTCGGTGAGCTGATCCAGTGCCGTTACGTAGTGCTCGTCGATCGCGATCGCGTCGCCGGCCTGGTCCTCCGGGCTCTTGGCGTTCCACCTGTCCCACACCGGCCCGAACGCGTCCCGGCTTATCGGCTCCGCCTCGCCGAGCGCGCCAGGCAGTCCCATGAGGGCGATCTCGGCGCCGCTGCCGAGGTGAGACAGCACCTGCGCCACCGACCAGTCACTGCAGTAGGACTGGTCGCGCAGTTGCGCAGGCGTCAGCGCCGCGACCAGCCCCGCGAGCCGCTCGTGCGACCGGCGCAGCGTCGCGATCCAGACGCGCGGATCGGATTCCATGGTGAAACTCCACTTCTCTCCTGAACGCCGGCGCGCTCAGCCTAGCCGTCGCCCGCGGCCGTGCGGCGGCCGGATTAGGGTGAGCCAAGTGAAACTCGGATTCGGTGCGCCGGTCTCCGGCGCGTGGGCGACACCAGAAAACCTCGCCTCGTTTGCTCGCGCCGCGCAGGACGCGGGCTACCACAGCTTGTGGGCGTTCCAGCGGCTGCTGGTTCCGGCAGGCTCGGGCATGGAGCCGGTCTACCGCAGCGTGCTCGACCCGATGGCCGCGCTCGCGTTCGCTGCCGCCGTGACCAGCCGGATCAGGCTCGGCGTCGCGGTCATCAATATGCCATTCGTCTCCCCCGGCTATCTGGCCAAGCAGGCCGCGACGCTGGACGTGCTGTCGGCCGGACGGCTCGAGCTCGGCCTGGGCATTGGCTGGATGCCCGAAGAGTTCGCGCTGACCGGCGCGGAGATGGCCAGGCGCGGTGCCCGCTCGGCCGAGTATGTGCAGGCGCTGCGCACCCTCTGGGCCGGCCGGGACAGCGAGTTCAGCGGAGAGTTCTACCAGGTGCCCGTCGGCACCCAGGCGCCGCCGCCGGTGCAGTCGGGCGGCCCGCCGGTGCTGCTGGGCGGCATGGCCAGGCCGGCCCTGGAGCGAATCGGCCGGATCGCCGACGGCTGGGTGACCTCAAGCCGGACCGACCTGTCGCGCATCAGCGAGCTCATAGCCGTCGTGCGCGAGTCAGCCGCGGCCTGCGGGCGGGATCCCGACCTCGTCCGGGTCATCTGCCGCGGGGTGGTGCGGGCCGGCGAGCAGGTGATCGGCCCTGATGGCCAGCGGATAAGGCTGTCGGGCAGCTTCGACCAGATCAGGGCGGACACGGCGTGGCTCGGAGAGCAGGGGGTTACCGAGATTTTCTATGACCTGAACTGGGATCCGCGCATTGGCGCCCCGGATGCGGATCCGGTGACCGCGGTCGCCCGTGGTACGGAGATCATGGAGTCGCTCGCGCCAGCCTAGAGCGCCACCATTACGGGGCGTGGACGCGGCGACGCAGTGCCGGACTCGCCAGCGCGGGCGGCTCGTAGCCGCGGTCGGCGGGGTTCAGGTTCGTACCGGGCGCCACGACCTCATCGATCCGGTCGAGCAGGTCGTCCGGCAGCTGCACCTCGTCCGCGCCGAGATGACTTTCCAGGTGCTCCATCGTCCGCGGGCCGACGATCGCCGACGTGATCGCCGGGTGATTCAGCACGAAGGCCAGGGCCATGTGAATGAGCGACATTCCGGCTTCGGCCGCCAGGCCGGCGAGCCGGTCGGCCGCGTCTAGCTTCAGGCGGTTGCCGGGCAGGCTCAAGTCGAACCGGTGCGGCAGGCGGTGCGCCCGCCGGCTGGCCGGCAGCTCAGCGTCCGTGCGGTAGCCGCCGGACAGCCATCCGCTGGCCAGCGGCCCCCAGCAGATCACGCCCATCTCGTAGCGCTGGCAGGCGGGGAGTACGTCGGCCTCGATTCCGCGGACCAGGATCGAGTAGGGCGGCTGCTCGCAGACGAACCGCTCCCGGCCGCGGCGCTGCGCCGTCCACTGCGCCTCGACGATCTGATCGGCCGGGAACGTGGAACTGCCCGCGTAGCAGATCTTGCCGGCCCTGATGAGGTCGGTCAGCGCAGCTAGCGTCTCGTCGATGTCGGTGTCCGGGTCCGGCCGGTGTATCTGGTACAGGTCGATGTAGTCCGTGCCCAGGCGGCGCAGGCTGTTCTCGCACTCCCTGACCAGCCAGCGGCGAGAGTTGCCGCGCTGGTTGGCGTCGTCGCCCATCGGTCCGTGCGCCTTGGTGGCCAGCACGACGTGCTCTCTCCGGCCGCCGGACAGCGCCTTGCCGACGATCAGCTCGGATTCTCCCGAGGAATAGACGTCGGCCGTGTCAATGAAGTTGATGCCCGCGTCGAGCGCCCGGTGGAGTATCCGGATGGATTCCTCATGGTCCGGATTGCCCCACGAGCCGAACATCATCGCGCCGATGCAAAGCGGGCTGACGCGGACACCAGTTGAACCGAGCAGTCGCGTGCGCATGGACCCTCACCCTACTGTCCGCGCGGCCGGCCGAGATGGCCGGCGCTGTCCGCACGAGGCCCTATACGACGTGCGCACCGGCCAGCCTTCCGGCTATCCTTGCGCGCATGAGCAACGACGCCGACCCCATCAGCAAGCCGGCCCTGGACGGGCTGGAGGATAAGTGGACGCAGCGGTGGGCCGAAGCTCGTGTAGTACAAGTTTGACCGTTCCACCGCTCGCGACGACGTCTATGCCATCGACACTCCCCCGCTGACGGCCAGCGGGTCGCTGCATCTCGGCCACGCGTTCTCTTACACCCACACCGACGTAATCGCGCGCTATCAGCGCATGCGCGGCAAAGACGTGTTCTACCCGGTCGGCTGGGATGACAACGGCCTGGCCACCGAGCGGCGGGTGCAGAACTACTACGGCGTCCGGTGCGACCCCTCGCTGCCGTACCAGCCCGGCCTCTCGCCGCCCGCCCGCGGCGGCGAGCGCGACCTCTCGCCCGCCGACCAGATCCCGGTGTCCCGCCGCAACTTCGTGGAGTTGTGCCGGCAACTCACCGCGCTGGACGAGCGGGCTTACGCGCAGGCCTGGCAGCGGCTTGGCCTGTCGATGGACTGGGAGATCAGCTACCGCACCGTCGACGAGCAGGTGCAGAAGGCCTCCCAGATCGCCTTCCTGCGCAACCTGGCCAGGGGCGAGGCCTATCAGGCCGAGGCGCCGGCCCTGTGGGACGTGACCTTCGGCTCAGCCGTGGCGCAGGCCGAGATCGAGGACCGCGAGGTGCCGGGCACGTTCATTACGCTCGCGTTCGGCCTGCACTCCACCATGCCGGGAACGAAGTCGGGCCCGGCCAGTGCCGCCACCGCCGGCGGGCGGTCCTCGGTGACTATCGCCACGACCAGGCCCGAGCTGCTACCGGCCTGCGTGGCACTGGTCGCCCATCCCGATGACGAGCGCTACCGTGATCTGTTCGGATCGAGCGCGATCACCCCCGTGTTCGGCGTGCCGGTGCCGATCCTCGCCCACCGGCTGGCCGAGCCGGACAAGGGCACGGGCCTGGTCATGGTCTGCACGTTCGGCGACATGACCGACGTGGCCTGGTGGCGGGACCTGCAGCTGGAAACCCGCCCGGTGATCGGGAAGGACGGCAGGCTGCTCACACAGCCCCCGCCGGGGATCACCAGCGAGGGCGGCCTGCGCGCGTACGGGCAGCTGGCCGGGCAGACCGCGAAGTTGGCCCGCCAGCAGATGACGGTCTTGCTGCACGAGGCCGGCGCGATCCGCGGCGAGCCGGAGCCGATCCGGCACGTGGTGAAGTTCTATGAGTACGGCCAGGTGCCGCTCGAGATCATCACCACTCGCCAGTGGTACGTCACGAACGGCAGCCGTTCGCCCGACCTGCGGGACACCCTGCTGGCCCGCGGCCGCGAGTTGCGCTGGCATCCCGAGCACATGCGCAGCAGGTACGAGCACTGGATCGAGGGCCTGACTGGTGACTGGCTGATCAGCCGCCAGCGCTACAACGGGGTGCCGATCCCCGTGTGGTACCGGCTGGACGCGAACGGCCAGCCCATCAGGGACAAGCCCATCGTGCCGACGGAGGCGGAGCTGCCCGCCGACCCGGCCACCGACACTCCGGCCGGCTTCCGGCCGGAGCAGCGGGGCGTGGCTGGCGGCTTCGCCGCCGACCCGGATGTGATGGATACCTGGGCGACCTCGTCGCTGACGCCGCAGATCGCAACCGGCTGGCCGGACGAGCACGACCTGCCCGCGATCGCGTTCGACCTGCGACCGCAGGCGCACGAGATCATCAGGACCTGGCTGTTCTATACCGTGCTGAGGTCGCAGCTCGAGTTCAGCGCACTGCCGTGGCGCCATGCCGCGATCTCCGGCTGGATCCTCGACCCGGACCGGAAAAAGATGTCCAAGTCCAAGGGCAACGCCGTGACCCCGATGGACCTGCTCCGTGAGCACGGCACCGATGCGGTCAGGTACTGGTCGGCCAGCGCCCGGCTCGGAGTGGACACCGCGTTCGATGTGGGCCAGCTGAAGATAGGCCGCCGGCTGGCCATCAAGATCCTCAACGCGACGCGGTTCGCGCTCGGCATCGGCCAGGACCCGGCCACGGCCATCACCGAGCCCATCGACCAGGCGCTTGTGCGCCGGCTGGCGACGCTCACACGACGGTGCACGATGGCGCTCGCGGACTACGACCACGCGACCGCCCTGGAGCAGGCCGAGCGATTCTTCTGGTTCTTCTGCGATGACTATCTGGAGCTGGTTAAACCGCGCGCGTACGGTGAGCACGGCGCGCAATCAGCCGGCTCGGCGGTGGCCACTCTCCGGCTCGGGCTCTCGGTCCTGCTGCGGCTGCTCGCCCCGTTCCTGCCGTTCGCGACCGAGGAGGCCTGGTCGTGGTGGCAGCAGGGGTCGATCCACCGGGCCCCCTGGCCGGACGCCGATGAACTCGCCCCGCTGGCCGGGATGGGCGACGAGAGCGTGCTCACCGCCGCCGTGGCGGCAATTGCCGCGATCAGGAAGGCGAAGTCGCAAGCAAGGGTGGGGATGAAGCAGCCGGTGCTTCGCCTGATCGTGACCGGCGACGCTCATGACCTCGATGCGT
>JASIBJ010000503.1 GCA_030045215.1 Streptosporangiaceae bacterium
ACCGGGACGGCCAGCCGCGGCCGCCGGGGCCGCGCTAGCCGCCGGCACCAGCTGCCTGGCAGACCGATCGGCCGGCCGTGCGGGCAGCATCAGCACCCGCGTGGCCGAGGCGGCCAGGCCGAAGAACGCCACCGTGACCGCGACGATGAGGAATGCGGCGGCCGCGTAGCTACCCGAGCTAAGCCCGCCGGCAACGATCTCGAACTCGCTTCGGAACAGTCCGAAGGGCGGCATCGCGCCGAGCGCGAAGATGGCGAGCAGGAACAGCGGCCCGCTCCACGGCAGGAGATCCAGGCCACCGCGGATGGCGTCGATCCGCTTTGTTCTGAATTTGCGCACGAATACGCCCGCGCCCATGAACGCATTCGCCTTCGCCGCGGCGTGCCCGAGCACATGCAACAGCACCCCGGCCAGGGCCGCGGGGGCGCCAAAGCTGACCCCGATGGCCAGGATGCCCATGTGCTCGACGCTCGAGTAGGCGAGCAGCCTCTTGATGTCGCGCTGGCCGAATAGGTAAAGCGCCGCCAGCAGCAAGGAGGCGATGCCGAACGCGAGCAGCACGCCGCGCGGGAAGGCCGGGCCGAGCGCGGCCACCGCCACCTGGTAGAAGCGCAGGATCGCGTAAAAGCTCACCGCCAGCAGCGACCCGGACAGCAGCGCCGACACCGGCGTCGGGGCCTCGGAGTGGGCGTCTGGCAACCAGGTGTGCACCGGCACCAGGCCCATCTTCGTTCCGTAGCCGAGAACGGCCAGCACGAACGCCAGCTGCACCGCTGCATGCGGCAAATGCCTGGCGGCGGTCAGGAGCTGCGTGAAGCCCAGGTCGTAGGACTGGCCGAGAACATGCGCGCCCGCGTAATAGGCGAAGATCGTCGCCAGCAGCGCCAGGCCTAGCCCTGCCGAACCGAGCAGCACGTACTTCCAGGCCGCCTCCGCTGCCCCGTCGGTGTCCTCGATCGCGACCAGCAATGCCGAGATCACCGTGGTGACCTCGATCGCGACCCACAGCAGCGCGAGGTTGCTCATCATCGGCGCCACCAGCATGGCCCAGGCGAACAGGTTCAGGCCGACCCAGAACTGACGCGCACGACGCCCGCGGCTGTCGTGTCCGGCGCCCAGGTAGCCGATCGAGTAGATCGCGACGATTGCGTACAGGAACCCGGTGGCCAGCAGGAAGACCGCGCTGACCGCGTCGACTCGCAGCACTCTGAGATATCCGGGGTTGCCGTGGGCCGCCGTCGGCACCAGCGCGATCACCAGCCCGAAGCAGACGACGCCGCAGGCTGCGGTCAGCGCCCCTGTTGCCCGGAGCGGGGCGCGCAGGCACACCAGCGCGGCCGCCAACGGTAGCGCCAGCAACAACACCATGACTGCGTGCACCGGCTACCCCCGCAGGCCGGTGAGGTCGGCGGTGGACATGGACTCGGCGCGCCCGTGATGCACCCGGATCAGCAGGCCGAAGACGACGACCGCGACCAGCAGGTCGAACAGGAATGCCACCTCCAGGATCAGCGGAAGCCCGGCCGCCACCACGAGCGCGGTGAGCGAGACGCCGTTTTCCAGCGACAGGAATCCGATGGCCTGGGACACCACGTCCCGGCGGACGATCATGAGCACGAACGCGACGAGGATGACGGCCACGGAGACCGAGAGCGCCGTCGTCGGCAGAACCGGGCTCCGGATGCCGAGCGCCGCGACGGTGAAGAAGCCGAACGCCGCCACCGCGATCGCGACCAGCACTGCGCTCGCCACGCTGAGGGCATGACTGCCCGCGATGTCGCTCCAGCGCGGGTCGCCGCCGATCGCGCCGATGCCGCGCAGCAGCCTGCGCAGCACGACCGGCACGATCACGGCCTTGAGCGCGAACGACAGTGCCGCCAGCGCATACAGGTCCGGCAGGTTGCGGGTCGCGGCGACGACCACGGCCAGGACCGAGATCAGCGCCGACTGAGCCGCGTACAGGCGGACCTGGTCGCGCAGCAGTGCCTGCCTGAACATGCCGAACTCGACCAGCAGCACGCCGACCGCGATGACGTCTGCGCCGCCGGACAGCGCGCTCGGCGCGGCCACGGTGGCCGCGGTGAGTCCCGACATCACCCGCCCCCAAGGTAGAGCGTGAACACGCCGAGCACCGCGAGCAGGAACGCGCCCGCGGCGAACTCGGTGATCTTGAATAGCCGCAGTTTGGCGAACGAGTTGTCGATCACCGCGATCACGACGCCGAGCAGCGCGGCCTTGCCGACTAGCGCCGCGATCGCCAGCAGCACGGGGACCAGGCCCGGAGTCGAGGACAGGCCCCACGGCGCGACGAACACGTTGAGCAAGATCGTGAAGAGGATCAGCTGCTTCATGGCTGAGCCCCACTTCAGCAGGGCCAAGTACGGGCCAGAGTGCTCGAACGGGCGGGCCTCCTCGATCATCCCGAACTCGTTGGTGCCGGTGTGGGTCTCGACCGGGATCCGCGCGGTCTCGTACAGGATCACCATGAACAGCGCCGCCGCGGCGAGCAGGTGAGCGGGCCTGATGATCTGCCCGGCGGACGAGCGCACCGTGGCGGCCAAGGCGTAGGGCAGGTCGGTTCCCGTGACCAGCGCGACCGTGAACACGACGAACAGCACGACTGGCTCGGTGATCGCACCGAATGTCTTGGCCCGGCTCGCGCCTAGCTGGGCATAGGGGCTGCCGGTCTCCAGGGCCGCTACGGCGACCAGGAAGCTGGCCAGCGACAGGATGAAGCCTCCGCCCAGGATGTCCCCCATGTAGCCGAGCGGCAGGCCGAACGTGGTGAGCACCGGAATCAGCAGCGGCACTGTCAGGTAGCAGGTCATCGCCGCCAGCGGTGCGGCCAGGAACACCCAGCTGGATCCCTCGGGCGCGAGGGCTTCCTTGCGGAACAGCTTGGCCAGGTCGTAGTACGGCTGCAGCACGCGCGGCCCGGCCCTGCCCTGCAGCCGTGCCTCGACCCGGCTGATCACGCCGGAGACGCCGGGGGCAGCCGCGGCAATCGTCACGACCTGGAGCAGCTGTACGACGGGTATGGGCAGCGGCGGGCTCACCGTGATGCTCGTCTCGGGCGGGCCTGCGCGCTGCCGGCCGGGCCGCCCGCCGTATCGTTGCCGGGCGGCTCGTTAGATTCGCCGATCACTGATGGTTCCTCTCACGTCTCGGGGTTGCCCGCATTCCGTGGTAGAGGCCATCAGCGAAACTGTTCCGCGGTTCGTGGCGAGCCTCATCGCCAGTCGCTCCTTTGTATCCTACGTACCGCGGCAACTGCAATCCACATAAGTCACTTCTGTCACGAAGCTTCACTGCTGCCACGGATGCAGCCCTCGGCCGCTGTGGTGGCGGACTCGTCCGAAAGCTGGCTGAGCGCCGCTTGGAGCGCGCGGTCACGCTCGCCGAGGTCCGCTAGCTGGCGATCACGCTCCTGGCCGGCTTCGGCGCGGATGACGCTGGCGCGGTCCAGGGCCGCGGTCAGCCGCTGCGCCGAGCCGGCGTAGCGGCGGCGCACGTCGGCGATGACCTGCCGGGTCGCGTCGGCCAGCCGGTACTGCAGGTCGCCCCGCGCGCGGCCGATCTGGCCGCTGACCAGCAGGTCGACCTGATCGAGTAGCGCCTTGCGGGCCAGCCGCCGACCGTACTCACCAGGCAGCCGGCGCCGGATCGCACCGGCCAGCAACTCGGTTTGGTCGACGTGCTCGTCCAGGGTGTAAAAGAAACTGCGACTGTCCGGCAGTTGCTCGTCGAGCGCGGGCAGCGTGAGCTCGAGTCCGAGCAGACCGGAGGCCGCGGCACGGACCGCCGCCAGCTCCGCCTCCAGATCCGAAAGCAGCCTTTCTCCTAGCGCGTGTAGCCCGGCCTCCAGTCGGCTGGTCTGCTCCCGGCGCCAGTCCTCGGCGGCCGCGGCGATCATGCGGGTCAGCTGCGCCCGGCCGGTGCGCTCAAGGTCACCCGGTGCGACTGCCGCCAGGTCCCCGTCCAGCAGTGCCGCCATGTTCGCAGCGATGTCTGCGGACAGCTGCGGCTGCACCTGCGCGGCAGCGACGTTGAGGGCCTCGAGCATCCGCCGGGACTGAGCGGTCGCGCGGTCCTCGGCGTCGACGCGGCCGGTGGTCATGGCCGCGAGCCGGGTGCGGAAGGCCGCGATCTGTCCCTCGGCTTCCTCACCCGGCAGCCGCGCGGCGCGCCGGGCCAGGGTGACCTCGTCCAGCAGCAGCTGGCCGATCCTGCGGCCATGGCGGGTCACGGACCGCTCCAGCCCGGCCATCCGGCCGGTGTCAAGGTAACCCGTGAAGTCTTCGGCGAAGGCGGTGAAGCCGGGGTCACCGGCCGGGGTCAGCGCGGCCCGCGCGGACAGCGGGTACACCGGCTGAGGGCGGCCGGTTACGTCGCTGACGACCCGCGCGGTGAACTCCAGCGCCTCGGCCAGCGACCGCTCGTCCAGGTAGTCGGCCTTGTTCAGGACGACGAACAGCGCCACCGACAGGCCGGCGACCCGCCCGAGTAGGACCCGTTCGCTGGCCGAGACCGGCGGGTCGGCGGTGAGCACGAAGATGGCCGCGTCCATGGACGGGAGAACGGCGTCGGCGGCGGCGGTGTTGTGCGCGTGCACCGAGCCGGTGCCCGGTGTGTCGACGATCTCCGCGCCCTGGGCCAGGACCTTCGCGTCCGCTCGGACCGTGATCGCCCCGACGTTACGGCAGTTTTCTGGATTACCCCGTTCCGTGCCGTAATCAGCAAGCGCGGCAAGTGGCAAGCGTTCGGTACGACCATCGCCGAAGGTTACCTCGATACCCTCGCCGTCACCCTGCACCACCGTGGTCGCGACCGTGGTCACGGGCGTGACGCCCACGGGCAGCATCTCCCGGCCCAAGAGGGCGTTGACCAGGGTGCTCTTGCCGCGCTTTGCCTCCCCCGCCACCAGCACCCGCAGCCTCGCCGACTTCAGCCGGTCGCGCAGCGCGGCCAGCGCCTCGCGATCGGCATCGTCGGCCAGCGCGCTGAGGCTCTCGAGAGCCGCGACGATTGCCGATTTGCCAGCTGTACGCACGTCTGTCACCTACCCATGCCAGGTAGGGACCGTTGGCGGCGCTGCCGCATTCGAATGGCGGGCCCCTCCGCCCGTTCCGTCTGTGCCAGGCTAGCCGCTTGCCGCCAGGTCCGCGCAGCCGCGACCCCGACCGGCTCCGTCGGCCGGGGCAGTGCAGCTCACACCACCACGACGACGGGACGGTCGGCCAAATGCACGACCTTGTGTGAGGTACTGCCGCCTAATAGCGCGGTCAGGTCACTCCGGCGGCGCGATCCGATGACGATCACGCCAACGTCATGAGCCTTGGCGTAGGCGGTGATCTCGCGCGCAGTGTGGCTATACAAGTTCGCTGCCACTTCGCCGGTTGCCCTTATCCCGGCCTGGCTGAGCTTGTCGGTCGCCGCTTTGACCATCATGTGCGCGTCCTCGTACGAGAAGGCCGTGCACGCCTTGTACACAGATGGCTCTGCTTCCCAGACGTGGAGCACGTGAACTTCGCCGTTCGCGGCGGTCGCCAGCTCCTGGGCTGCGGCCAGCACGCGCTCGGCCATTAGCGACTCGTCAACTGCCGCGAGGATCTTCTCGTACATCGCCTGCTCCCGTCGTCTTGCTGGCTTCGCTAACGGTTAGTTCTAAGTTCCGTGCGCGGCCAGCCCGGAGCAAAGGGCATTGGTCCCAATCTCACGGGTCGGTTGACCCGCCACACCTGTCCGCCTGCGTGCCGATTCGCGTGATAGTTCGGCTAGGACCGATGACCTAACCAGCTGCTACCAACGTCCCTTCTGCTGTGATACCGGACGCGTCATGCTGGTGGCGAGAGCAGAACTGCCAGTCCGTGGCGGCCGCAGCAGAAAGGAAAGCAGCGATGCCTGGAATCACAGTGGGGATCGACGGGTCAGACAATGCCCATCACGCGCTGATATGGGCGATGAAGGAGGCCGCGTTGCGCGACGTGCCGCTGACGGTCCTGACGGTCCACGAGACGGTCGCCAGCTACTGGAGCCGCCAGCCGGTCACGTTCGCGGGCGATGAGGAGCGGGTAAGTCATGCTCGCGAGGCAGCCGAACAGGCCGTCGCGGAGGTCGCGAAGGAACTTGGCGACGACAAGCAGCCGCAGGTCACGGTGACCGCGATAAACGGCTTCTCCGCAAAGGCCCTGATCGATGCCTCGGCCGATGCCGACCTGCTGGTGGTGGGCACCCGTGGCGGCGGCGGCTTCCCGCATCTGAGCCTCGGCGCGGTCAGCAGCCAGGTCGTTCACCACGCCAGGTGCCCGATCGTCGTCGTGCCCTACAGCCGGTGAGGTGGATGTTCTGAGCAGTGAGCGGTGAAAACCGAGGTCCGGCCGAACGTCCCTGACTGCGGGGAGTAAAGGCCCTGTTACGCCTGGTGTGGCAGCGGGACGCTAGCAGGGAGAGGAGCGAAGACGATGACCACAACTGTCGGCGACGTCATGACCAGGCGAGTGATCGCGCTTCGCGAGGACGCCAGCTATAAGGACATAGTCAGTGCACTGCGGCACTACCGCGTCAGCGCCTGCCCCGTGATCGATGAGGTTGGCCGTGTTATCGGAGTGGTATCCGAGGCGGACCTGCTGTACAAGCAGACCGATCCGGAGATGCCGACCGGGATTATCCGCCTGAACTGGAGGCTGCACGAGCAGACAAAGGCGACGGCAATGACCGCTCACGAGCTGATGACAGCACCGGCGATCGTGATTGATCCGTCTACCTCGATAAGGGCGGCGGCGAAGATCATGCAGGACCGGCAGGTGAAGCGGCTGCCGGTCTCGGGACCGAACGGTGAGCTGGTCGGCATCGTGACCAGGTCCGACCTGCTCTGCGTCTTCGAGCAGCCGGACGCGGACATCTGGGATCACGTCGTCAAGGTGATCCTCGATGAAGAATTCGGGCTCGATCCTGACAGCTTTGACGTGACTGTGAGCTCCGGTGTCGTGACCATCAGCGGCGAAATCGATCGGCGTGACACTGCGCTCCGGCTGCTCGCCAGGATCCGGCACGCGGAGGCTGTCGTGGGCATCCGCGACCGCCTCAGCTACCCGGACGAGTCCTAACCGGGAGAGCCCGCCGCCCGAGTGCGCTTCCGCAAGGGGAGGAGACGTGGACATGGCCGAGAATCCTGCGATCGTCGGTGCGGAACCGCTGCTGCGCGGACTTCCGGCCGACCAGATCGCACTGCTGACCGCATCGGCTCGCCGTGTCAGCCTGCCGCTGCACCACCGGCTCTTCGAGGAAGGCGGACCCGCCGACCGGTTCTGGATCATCGACGCCGGGCAGGTCGCGCTGGACGTGCTGGAACCCGGAGTCGGACGGCTGACCATCGCGACGCTCGGCCGCGGCGATGTCGTCGGCCTGTCCTGGCTCGTGCCGCCCTATCAGTGGCAGTTCAGCGCCACGTGCACGCAGCCGGTGCAGGCGTTCGAATTTGATGCCCGGGCTGTCAGGGCTGCTTGCGCCGAACACCCGGAGCTTGGCCATGCGATCGCGATGCGGTTCATGACGATCGCGCTCCACAGGCTGCAGACCACCAGGACTCGCCTGCTGCGGGCGAGATCGGTCGCGCAAGCGGCCGCAAGTGCCCCAGGGGACTAAAGGCCCGCCGCCAGGCACCCGAACGCCCCTGCTCGCTCCGCACACCTTGGCCGAGATTGGGTGTGGCGCTCGTTTCACGCGCCCCGGACCGGCGGTTGCGGGTCCGTGTACGGTCGCCACTGGCTGAAGGAAGAGGGAGCTATGACCACGCGTATCGGCATCAACGGTTTCGGCCGGATCGGACGGGCGTTGGTCCGCCGCAGCCTCGAGCGCGATGACCTGGAGATCGTGGCGGTCAACGACATCACCGACGTCCGGACGCTCGCGCACCTGCTGGAGTTCGACTCCACGTACGGGCGGCTGCCGGCGAGGGTCAGTCACACCGACGACTCGATTCTGGTCAACGGCACGCCGATCAAGGCGCTGAGTCTCCACACCCCGGTCGCGATTCCGTGGGAGGAACTGGGCGCGGACGTGGTTGTCGAGTCCACTGGGAAGTTCCGGAGCCGGGACGATGCGGCGCAGCACCTCAAGGCCGGAGCCCGCAAGGTCCTGATCTCGGCGCCAGGCAAGGGCGTGGACCTGACCGTCGTCGTGGGTATCAACGACGGCGACTACGATCCGGCGCGGCATGACATCATCTCCAACGCGTCGTGCACCACGAACTGCGTCGCCCCCATGGCCAAGGTGCTGCACGACTCCTTCGGCCTCGTGCAGGGCCTGATGACGACGGTGCACGCATACACCGGCGACCAGATGCTGCTCGACGCTCCGCACAAGGACCTGCGCCGGGCCCGTAGCGCTGCCATCAGCATCGTTCCGACCACCACCGGCGCGGCGCGGACGACCGGCCTGGTGATAGCCGAGCTGGCCGGGCGACTTGACGGCGTGGCCGTGCGGGTCCCGGTCGAAGACGGCTCGCTTACCGATCTCACGGCGGTGCTCTCCAGGGACATCACCGCAGACGAGGTCAATGACGCGTTCCGGCAGGCGGCCGAAGGCCCGCTGGCCGGCATCGTGCGCTACAGCACCGACCCGCTGGTGTCGCGTGACATCATCGGGGACCCCGCATCGTGCGTGTTCGATTCTGGCCTGACCCAAGCCGCGGGCAGCCTGGTGAAGGTCTTCGGCTGGTACGACAACGAGTGGGGCTACGCCTGCAGGCTGGCAGACCTGGCTGGGATCGTTGGCGCTGCTCTGTGACAAACAGCGCCGTCGCATGACGGCGCTGCTCACGATAAAACTGAGGGGCCGGCCGGTTGGTCCGGGCGGCCCCTCAGCCATGCGCGATCAGTGCGTGCTGGACATCTTGTGCATGGCGCGGAACCGGGTGATGTCCTTGCGCCCGGCCAGCAGCGCCACGCAGATCGCGGCGACGGGCACCGCCCAGAGGATGTTCTTCATCTCGTCCTCCTCTCATCGGGCGGCACTTCGCACGCCCACGCTTGCGACTTCCACGATCCCCTGGGCGCGGGCCGGCGGGCAGGGCCGAAGGTCTGGCCCCGCGGGGCACCTAGTCCTGGGCCGGCTGAGTGCAGCTCACCGTGAACCGGACGGTGCCGTCCTCAAGGTGCTTCCGGACGACGCCCTGGACCTCGTTCTCGAAGCCGGGGAACCGCTCGTCCCAGCGCTCGAACAGCCGCAGGTAGTCGATGATCGGCCTGGACTGTGAGTCGAACTTCTCGCCTGGCACGACGACCGGTATCCCTGGAGGGTAGAGCAGACAGGTCACGGCGCTGATCCGGCCTTCGAGCCGGTCGAGCGGCACCTGCTCGGTCTGGCCCCGGACGAGCGCGGCGAAGGCGGCGGCCGGAGTCAGCTCGGGAACGGGCAGCTCGGCGGAGATGGCCTCCTGCATCCGCGCGGTGTCGTAGCCGGACAGGAAGGCGTGCATCTGGCCGGCCAGGTCCTTCAGGCCGATGCCCGCGTAGCGCTCGCCGAAAGCCGCGAGCTCGGGCTGCGCCTCCGTGACCGGCATGTTGGCCTCGTAGGCGCGATGGAAGTCGAACAGCTCGGCCAGCAGCGTGCCCGACTTGCCGCGGGTCACCGCGATCGAGAACAGCACCAGGATCGAGTAGTAGCCCGTCTTCTCAACGACGACGCCGTGGGAGCGGAGGTAGGCGGAGACCAGGCTGGCCGGTATCCCCCGGTCTTCCGGCTTGCCGTCGGCCCCGAGGCCCGGCGTGACCAGCGTGACCTTGACCGGGTCGAGCATGGCCTCGCCCGGCAGGACGCCAGTGAACCCGTGCCAGCTGCGCCCCGCGGCGAGCTGCCACGTGTCCTGCCGCTGGGCCGCCACCACGGCTCCGCCGGCCTGGCTGCCGGATGGCCCGAGCGATGGCTGGAACACGCTGAACCACCAGGTGCCGTCGGCTGCCATCCGCCTCGCGACGTCGGTCATCTCCTGCCGGAAGTCGAGGGCCTCGTCGACCGCGTCGTCCACCAGCGCGCGCCCCGCTGCGCCCTCCATCATCCTGGTGGCGACGTCTAGCGATGCCACGATCCCGTACTGCGGCGAGGTTGAGGTGTGCATCATGAACGCCTCGTTAAAGCGGGGCCTCGGCAGCGGCGTGCGGCCCTGGCGGATGTGGATCATCGATGCCTGGGACAAGGCAGCCAGCATCTTGTGCGTGGACATGGTGGTGATCACCGTCGGCCTGTCCGGATCGGAGTCGCGCTTGGCTGCCATTCCGAAATGGCCCGCGTAAACCGGGTGGAACGCGGCGTAGGGAATCCAGGCCTCGTCCAGGAGGACGTGCTCGGCCACCTGGCCGAGGCAGCTCACCAGCCGAGCGGTGTCGTACATCGTGCCGTCGTAGGTGGAGTTGGTGACGACGGCGAGCCGGGCGCGCTCGACCGTCCGCCCGGTCAGCAGCGGGTTCCCGGCGATCTTCGCTCGGATCGCGGCCGGATTGAGGTCGGCCGCGCGGATCGGGCCGATCAGCCCGAGGGCGTTGCGCGCCGACTGCAGCCACACCGGGATAGCCCCGGTCTGGATCACCGAGTTGACGATCGACTTGTGGCAGTTGCGGTCGAGCAGCACGACGTCGCCCGGCGAGATGGTGGCACGGAAGACGATCTGGTTCGACATGGTCGTGCCGTTGGTCACGAAGTAGGTGTCGTCCGCGCCGAATACCCTGGCCGCGTTGGCCTCGGCTTCCGCGACCACGCCCTCGTGCTCGAGAATCGAGCCGAGCTCGGGTACGGAAGAAGAGATGTCGGCGCGCAGGAACCGCTCGCCGACGAAGTCGAAGAACAGGCGGCCGGCCGGGGACTTCAGGAACGCCAGGCCGCCCATGTGACCGGGTGTGTGCCAGGAGTACCGGTACTCGTTCACGTACCTTGCCAGCGCGCCAAAGAACGGCGGCAGCAGGCTTTCGTGATACTGGCGCATGGCGGTGCGGATATGGCCGACAATCCAGTGCGGGGTGTCCTCGGTCAGCCACAGCGCGCCCGACAGTGACTCGGCCAGCTCCGGGCTGATGTCGCAGACCGACAACCCTTCGGTCATGAGGAACGAGGGGAGTCCGTTGAACCGCGCTCTGGCCACCGCGAGCAGTCCGGCCGGAGTGCGAGACCGGTCGGGCGGGGCGCTGCTCTCCGCCCAGCCGACCAGTACCGCACCGAGCTCGGGATGCGTGCGCAGCATCAGCTCGCCGTCGGCGTAGCCGTCTGCTTCCAGCACGACCAGGCCTTCCTCGTGCATCTCGCCGATGATGCGCTTGATCGCGGTGCGCACCGCCAGGCCCTGCTCGCTCTCGTCGTGCACCACCAGTACTGGCATGTCGTCGAGCGGCCCCATTGCTGCCCTCCCAACCTCGCCGGTTCCAGCACCACGCTCGCGTCACCATCTCGGTGCCGCCAGAGCCAAAAGTCCTGTGGCCATGGAGGTCGGGACCATGCGCGCGCTGCGCGGGACGTTCGGCTCTGCGGCAAATGGCGTGGTAAAGCCGATGCTGAATTTGCCGAGGGGGGCGAAGCTGCCTCCTGCGCAAGAAAAGTTGAGCGCTACCACGACGAGATCGCAGCCCGCGAAGGCAGCGCGCAGACGAACTGGTTCTTCGGCATCTTCGGGCCGCACCGGGTCACGGTCAGCGCCGACCAGCTGCGCGCGGCTGCCGCGGCGGCCTACCTGGATATTCAGGTCAGGGAGCAGCTGGAGAAGACCGCCGCGGACGGAGGGCTCAGCGAGGTCTCCTGGCGAGATGTACCCGACGACATCCTGGCCACAGTGCCGGAGTGCTGGATGTTCCACGACGGCGACGACTGGCACGACCTATCCGGCCTCGCACCGGGCTACGCGATGCTCGACCCCACCAAGTGCTCCCTCACCACGCCCGGCATCGAGGGAGGGCGTCAGTTCGCCGCGACCGGGATCCCCGTCGCGGTGCCGGCCGCATTCCTGCGGGCGCGGGGCATCGTGAACGAGAAGACCAGCTTCTACACGATTCTGCTGCTCGTCACGGCCGCGATCGAGCGGGGCAAGTCCGGAGCGCTGTTGTCGGAACTGCTCGAGTTCAAGCGGGCTTACGACGACGGCACGCTGGTCAGGGACGCACTGCCGGAGCTCGCGGCGGCACACCGGGCCCGGTACGGTCGGGTGACCGTCCGCCAGCTCTGCGACGAGATGCACGAGCTGCTCAGCTTGAGCAAAGCCGACGAGCTGCAGCGCGCTGTGTACAACGCGGAGCACGAGCCAGAGATAGTCGTGTCCCCCGCTGCCGGGCACACCGCCCTCGTGAGGGGAGACGTCGACCTGGTGCCGCTGGATGAGCTCGCGGGCCGGGTCGCGGCCAGCCTGATCGTCGTGTACCCGCCCGGCATCGCGATCATGGTGCCTGGCGAGCGGTTCCCCGCTGACTCGGCGGCGGTCGCCTATCTGCGCCTGTTCGAGGAGAGCGACAACCAGTTCCCTGGCTTCGAGTCGGAGATGCAGGGTATCTTCCCGCGCCGCGAGGCCGACGGCCGGCTCCGCTACTACACCTACGTCGTCAAGGAGCACTAGTACGGCCGCACCGGCCAGGCGCAGCTGCGCCAGGCCGGTGCGCCATGGCCTCCGGTCACGAGCGCGCTGGCCCCCTGAGCACGACGACCGGGCATGTGGCGTGATGGACGCATTGCTGGCCGGTGGAACCGAGCAGGGCCTCGACGAAGCCGCCATGACCGCGGCTGCCCACGACGAGCAGGTCAGCAGCGGTCGCCGCGGCCAGCAGGGCGCCGGCCGGATTGCCCTCCACCACGTGATACTGCAACTCGGCTGGCGGCGGCCACCCGGCTACTTCCGTGATCGTCTCGGTGATAGCCCGCATGGCCAGGTCTTCCCAGTCGACAAACACCGGAACCCGCTGTCCCGAGATGGCCGGGTGCTCCCAGACGATGACTGCGTCGACGATGGAGGAGGTCAGCCTGGCCTGACCGAGCGCCCAGGCCAGGGCAGCCTTCGACGACGCCGATCCGTCGACACCGACAACTATGCGGCGGCTAGCTTCGTTCCGCTCGGTCATCTGCTCCCCCTGGCTTGCGACCAACGCCAGCCTTCATACCCGCTGGACAACAGTAGCCAGCTCGCCCGGGCAGTCCGCCAGCCGACCTCGTCGGCAGGCAGACCGGACCACCCCTGCGGGCGGCTTGAGTCTCAGCGCGCGAGAGCCGCAAGCTGATGATCGTCCAGCGCCGGAACTATCGCGGCTGGCTGTGGTGCGCCGGTGTACCGCTCAGTACCGTTGGCGTCACCGGCCCAGTGAACTCACGCCTGAGCCGTTGCATGTGGCGGGCCCGTCATTCCAGCGCAGCCAGCCCTGGCAGGTCCTTGCCCTCGAGGTACTCAAGGCTCGCGCCGCCACCGGTAGAGACGTGCCCGAACGCGCTGTCGGCAAAGCCGAGGGCGCGCACAGCAGCGGCTGTGTCTCCCCCACCGATCATCGTGAACCCGGAACTGTCAGCCAGTGCGTGCGCGATCGCCCTCGTGCCGAACGCGAACGGGCCTAGCTCGCAAACTCCCATCGGCCCGTTCCAGAAGACCGTTCTCGCGGCAGCAATTCTCTGCGTGAACAGGCCGGCCGTTTCCGGTCCGATGTCGAGCGCCATCCGATCCGCTGGTATCGCGGTAGAAGGGACTATCTCGCCGTGCTCGTGCGGGTCTCGGTGGGCGGCAACCGCTAGGTCTGCTGGCAGCACGACATCCACACCGGACTTCGCTGCCTTGTCCAGGTAAGCGCGCGCGGTCGCAATGTCGCCCTCAAGCAGCGAAAGCCCGGTCGGGTAGCCTTGCCCGGCGAGGAACGTGAGCGCCATGGCGCCGCCAATCAGCACCTGGTCGGCAGTTCCGATCAGGCTGCCGACAACGGAAAGTTTGTCGGCGACCTTGGCGCCGCCGAGCACGACGGCATAAGGCCGGGTGATGTTCTCGGTCAACCGGTCAAGGGCAGCGGTCTCGGCCTGGATCAGGTAACCCGCCGCGTGCGGCAGGCGGGCAGGCACGTCATACACGCTGGCATGCCGACGGTGCACGGCCCCAAACCCGTCGCCCACATACACGTCGGCAAGCGCCGCAAGCTGGTCAGCGAATCGGCTGCGCTCCGCGTCGTCCTTGCTGGTCTCCCCAGGATAGAAACGAAGGTTCTCCAGCAGGAGCACCTGTCCGGGCGCCAGGCCCGCGACGGCGGCGCTCGCCACCGGGCCGACCGCCTCGGCGACAAGCCTGACCTGCTGATGGAGAAGCTCGCCGAGCCTGGCCGCCACCGGGGCCAGGCTGAACGCGGGATCGGGGACACCGGGCGGCCGACCCAGATGCGAGCAGGCGATCACAGACGCCCCGCGCGCAAGCAGCTCTGTCAGCGTCGGCAGGCAGGCTCGGATCTTGCCGTCATCGACGATCCGGCTGCCGTCCATCGGCACGTTCAGGTCCAGGCGGAGCAGAACGCGCTTGCCCGCAACGTCCAGTTCATCCATGATGCGCATCGCACTACCCCATCTCGCCCCGCCGCCGGGCCGTCGGCGGCTCCATTTCTGTGCTCGATCAAAATGCCGCCGGCCGGTCGCAGACCACAGCCCTGACCGTGGGCCGTTCAGCTCAGGCGCCGCCGTTGGCCGAGGCTGCGGCTGGTACTGCCGCCGCGACGCTGGCCTCAGCCGGGACTTCCGATGGTTGCTGGATGCGGCTGATCCCGGCGGCGCCCGACTCCCGGCTGAGGAAGGCCCCCAGCTCTTCGATCGTGGTCATGAGCGGAGCCGGGAACACCACGGTGGTGTTCTTGTCGACGCCGATCTCCACCAGGCTCTGCAGGTTGCGCAGCTGGAGCGCGAGCGGGTGCGCCATCATCGTGTCCGACGCCTGGCCGAGTGCGGCGGCTGCCAGCGACTCGCCCTCCGCATTGATGATCTTGGCGCGCTTCTCTCGCTCTGCCTCGGCCTGCTTCGCCATGGCGCGCTTCATGCTCTCAGGCAGCTGGATGTCCTTCAGCTCGACCAGGGTGACTTCGACGCCCCACTCGGCGGTGGTGATGTCGAGGATCTTGCGGATGTCCATGTTGATTGCATCGGTCTCGGACAGGGTCTGATCCAGCGAGTGCTGGCCGACGACCTTGCGCAGCGTCGTCTGGGCGATCTGATTGATCGCCGCGCTGACGTTTTCGATCGCGAGGACCGACTTGACCGCGTCCACCACGCGGAAATACGCAACCGCAGACACGTCCACGCTGACGTTGTCACGCGTGATGATGCCCTGCGACTGGATCGGCATGGTTACGACTCGAAGCGACACCTTACGGAGGGTGTCAATGAACGGGATGATCAGCCGCAGTCCCGGAGCTCGTGCGCCGCGGAACCGGCCGAATCGGAACAGTACGCCTTGCTCGTACTGCCAGACGATCCGCACTGCCAGCGCCAGGGTCACCACGATCAGCAGCGCAACGATAATCAGGACGACAATCAGGGTCTTCATGACGGACTCCCGCCTTAGGTCACTACATGCTGACGCGACCACGCTATGCGCAGGAGGGCCGAAAGTCCCAGACCGCAGAGTCACAGGTCGCTCGGCCCGATTGAACTAACGGCGGCCGGTCCAAAGCGGTCCCATGGTCGACCACCCGGCTTCCCAGGATGCGAGCCTGAAGTGGTTCAGCACTCCACGGACCAGCGACAGCGCCAGCCACAACGCGAGAAAGACGGCCAGGACTGCAAGAGCCGCCGCGCATGCCACTCTGGTCACCACATTCGACGTCGTGAGAGGAGCCGTGGCCATCCGGCCTGCACTGTTGACCCAGATCGTGAGCCTTGCTCCTCTGGGCGTCCCGGGAAGGGCCGGCACTGTCCCGATGTAACGGCGGCCGTCGGCGTACCAGCGTGCGGGAGCGTCGAGCGGGACCGAGGCTCCGAGGACTACGTCAGAGTCCGGCACGGCCTTCAGCAGGACGGCCGATACCTGCTGCCGGAATGCCTGCGCGCTCAGTTCCTGGCGGCCGGCTGCTCCTACCCAATGTCCGAAGCTGCCTGCGGCTAGCACCGCGAGCGGCACGAAGGCGACGGAGAGCGCCAGCCGGAAGCGCGCCTCGATGCGATCGGACCTGCGCCGGAGGGGATTGCCGTCGAACCCAAGCCACCGCGCAAGCCGCTTTTGCCTAGTGGCCATAAGGCTCATGACGGGCCTCCGAACAACACAACGACATAAACGGACCAAGTTATAAGCCTTCTGTCCGAGAGTCGCCGGCCCGGGCGTGCCCCAGCAGGGCTGGACGTCCCGTCGTGCTGTCACCTTGGTCCTCCCTCGCTAACCGAGCCCGTCCAGGCGAATTGCCGCGAGGCAGGTGACCTTGGGCCCGCGCGCTGCGGGCTCAAGGCCCTGCAGCCACCCATCGGGCTGCGGCAACGCTTGGCTCATGGCTGCTGACTATTTTCCAGCGCAGCTACGCCGGACAAAGCCGCCAGCGCGGCGCGGCACGACCGAGTGGCCAGCTCCAGCCTGTGCCACGGGACCGCGACGACGCTGGACGACGACACACGATGACGGAGGTCGATGAAGATGCGAGCACAAGCAGGCGACGAGCTGACGGTCAAGGGACTTCGTCAGGGCGACGCAGATCGCCACGGCGAGATTCTCGAGGTCCACGGTAGCGATGGGGCGCCGCCGTACCTGGTCCGGTGGCGCGACGGCCACGAGACCGTCTTCTTCCCGTCGTCGGACACGATCGTCGAGCACCACGCGGCCGGAACGCGCGGCCCGGCAGCGCGGTAGCGGAGGAGGATCTGTGAAGCTGATCACGGCGATCATCCGGACAAACAAGCTGGACGAGGTGATGAGCGCGGTTTCTGCAGCTGGTGCCCGCGGACTGACCGCGACGGAGGTTCGCGGTTTCGGCCAGCAGTACGGGCACATGGGGCACTTTGAGCCTGCCGATGGTGAAGCTGTCCTGCTGCCGAAACTCCGTATCGACGTCGTAGTCCACGACGAGCAGGTGGCGACAGTGACCGACGCGATCGTCAAGTCGGCAAACACGGGCGCCATCGGCGACGGCAAGATCTGGGTCAGCACGGTCGAGACCGCGCTGCGCGTCCGCACCGGCGAACGCGACGCCGAAGCAGTGTGAGATCAGCCAGCCGAGCCCACGGCCGGATCTCGCCGATCTCGGGCTCAGACGAGAGGATGGCCACTCTGCGTGGCAGGCGTGCCATGAGGCCCGGGGCCGGGCAAGCCGGGCAGGCGACGCAAGCTGACATTCGGCATGCCGCACCGGGACCTTCCGCCCTGGTCTGCGTGGGAGTGGCCGGGATGTGCTCATGTCATGACCACACTGAACGAGAATTCGGCCGCGCTACGGCCAACCGGGCCGCAGTCGCATCCCCGACGCTGGCTTGCCCTGGGCGTCTTGTGCGTCTCCCTGCTCATCGTCACGCTCGACAACACAGTCCTCAACGTCGTGCTGCCCACGCTGGTCCGTGACCTGAAGGCAACCGACACCCAACTCCAGTGGATCGTCGACTCCTACGTCATGGTGTTCGCGGGATTGCTGCTGGTGGCGGGCAGCGTTGCCGACCGGGTCGGCCGAAAGCGCACGTTCCTGGCCGGGCTGATCCTGTTCGCCGCCGGATCGACGTGGGCCGCGTTTTCCGGCTCGGTCGGCATGCTCATCGCGGCCAGGGCCAGCATGGGCATAGGCGGGGCCTTCATCATGCCGTCCACCCTGTCGATCATTACGAACATGTTCGCGGACCGGGCTGAACGGCAGCGCGCGATCGGAATGTGGGCGGGCACGAGCGGGCTCGGGCTCGCCCTTGGGCCGATCATTGGCGGGCTGCTGCTCGCGCACTTCTGGTGGGGCTCGGTCTTCCTGATCAACGTGCCGATTGCCGCGATCGGCCTGGCGTTCGCGATCCCTCTGGTCCCCGACTCGAGGAACACGGCGGCCCACGCGCCCGACGCCCTGGGCGCGCTGCTGTCCATCGCCGGGCTCGGGCTGCTGCTGTGGTCGATCATCGAAGCCCCCGAGGACGGCTGGACGTCGGCCCTGGTGATCGCGGTCGGACTTGGCGGCCTCGTTGTGCTGGCCCTGTTCGCGACCTGGGAGCGCATCAGCCCGCATCCCATGCTGCGTCTGGAGTTCTTCCGTCACCGCTCGTTCTCGGCCGCGATCAGCTCGGTCGGACTCGCGCTGCTTGGCCTGTTCGGCGCGTTGTTCGTGCTCACCCAGTTCTTGCAGTTCGATCTCGGCTACACCCCCCTCCAAGCCGGACTGCGCGTCCTGCCGGCCGCGGGCGCGATCGCGCTGATTGCTCCGCTGTCCGCCTCGTTGATCCGCGCCATCGGCACCAGACTCACCGTCGGTGGTGGCCTGCTGATCGTCGGAGCCGGATTGTGGCAGATATCCCTGGCCTCGGTCAGCACCGGCTACACTGGCACGCTGCCCGGCATGATCATGCTTGGCATCGGGGCGGGCCTGGTAATCCCGGCGGCTACCGCGTCCGTCATGGGCTCAGTCCCACCCGAGCACACTGGCATCGGCTCGGCCACGAATGGTGCCGTGCTCCAGGTTGGCGGCGCGCTCGGAGTGGCGATCATCGGCAGCCTGCTCAATACCAGGTACCAGGGCAAGATCACGGCCGCGGTCAGCCCTTATCACGTTCCGCATGCGATCATGACCACGATCAGCGGCTCGATCGGCGGTGCCCTGGCGGTTGCGGCCCACGTGGGCGGCAACGTGGGAGCGGAACTAGCCGACGTCGCGAGGTCGGCCTTCATCAGCGGCATGGACCTTGGCCTCGCCACGGGCGCTTGCGTTGCTGGTGCCGGGGCGCTGCTTGCCCTGCTCTGGCTGCCGGGCCGGAAGGCCGCGGGGGTTACTCTGTCTGGTGCCGAGGAGGACGGGGAGGCGACTCCCCGGAGGCCTGCCGGTGAGGACCATCGACCCTATGCAGCACCGGCCGGGTCGCGGTTCGATGGGAGCCCGAGGGCCAGGCGCCGCCAGAGGCCGACGTGACAAGCGAGGCATGAGATGACAACCGAAGTCAGCGGACGGCTGGTCGTCGTAGGAGTCGACGGCTCGGATGAGTCAGTCGCAGCGCTCAGGTGGGCCGGGGAATACGCCGCAGCCACCGGCGCAAAACTGCGTGCCATCCTTGCCTGGCACTACCCGGCGGCGGTGGGCCCGGCGCCGGTGGGAGTGGCCCCCCCGGTGATTACCGAAGAGGTGCGGCAGAACATGGCCACTGCCCTGGCTGAGGCCGTTGCGAGAGCCAATCCAGGCGCACCGGTTGACCAGGTCATCGGGTATGGCCATCCCGTGCAGGTGCTGGTTGAGGCGTCAAAGGAAGCTGACCTGCTCGTCGTGGGCCGCCGGGGTCACGCCGCGATCACGGGAATGCTGGTCGGGTCGGTCAGCATTCACTGCGTGACCCACGCGCACTGCCCGGTGGTCGTGGTTCAGAGAGACGAATGACCGCCGCAGGGGAGCGTGCCGGGTTGTCGGGGGCGGATGCGGAGACGCTGGATCGGTACTGGCGGGCGGCTAATTACCTGGCGGCGGGCCAGATTTACCTGATGGATAATCCGCTGCTGGCGGTGCCGTTGCGGGCTGAGCACATCAAGCCGCGGCTGCTGGGTCACTGGGGGACG
>JASIBJ010000504.1 GCA_030045215.1 Streptosporangiaceae bacterium
GTGCGAGCGCGGCGACATCGAGTCCTACGACCAGATCCGGCGGGAACTCGGCGAGTTGGAGCGCGACGAGTCCCAGCAGCGCTCGGCGGCCCGCCGAGCGCAGGCGCTGGCGTCACTTGAGAAGCTGCGCCCTGGCGACATCATCGACGTGCCGGGCGGGCGCCAGGCGGGCGTGGCCGTCGTCCTCCAGCCGGGCGGATCTGGCGACGGGCGACCGCCGCCGCTGGTGCTGACCGCGAACCGCCAGGTGAAACGGCTATCCGTGGCCGACTTCCCGGTGCCAGTCAGCCCGATCGAACGCATCAGGATCCCGCCGTCGTTCAGCCCGCGCTCGCCGGCCGCCCGCCGCGATCTGGCTTCGACCGTCCGCAACCGGCTGGCCGGCCGGGAACTGCCCAGGCCAGCCCGCGACGACCGGCGCGATGAACCGTCGGCGGCCGCGATCGAGGCGCTGCGGCGCCGGCTGCGCAAGCACTCGTGCCACGGCTGCCCGGACATGCAGGTGCACCTGCGCGACCTGGCCAGGCGGGCGAGGCTGGAGAACGAGGCCGACGCACTCGAGCAGCGGGTGTCACGGCGCTCGCATGTGCTGGCCCGCACCTTCGGCCGCGTCTGCGCGGTGCTGGAGGACCTCGGCTACATCTCCGGTGACGAGGTGACCGAGCAAGGCCGTCGGCTGGCCGCGCTGTATGCCGAGCTTGACCTGCTCGCGGCCGAGTGCCTGCGGCGCGGCACCTGGGTCGGCCTTGCCCCCGCGGATCTCGCGGCCTGCGTGTCGGCCCTGACGTTCGAGGCCAGGCGACCCGATGACGCCGGGCCGGTGCGGCTCCCGCACGGCCGCCCGCGCGAGGTGCTGGCCGAGATGACCGGCATCTGGGAGGACCTGTCCGCGGTCGAGGACAGCCACCATCTGTCTTTTCTGCGGCAGCCGGACATGGGCTTCGCCTGGAGCGTGCACGCCTGGGCCCGCGGCACCGACCTGGACAAACTAGTCGGGGACGAGCTGACGGCCGGTGACTTCGTGCGGGCGATGAAGCAGCTCATTGACTTGCTCGGCCAGATCGCTGCGGCCGACGCGAGCGACGTCGGAAAGAAGGCGAGGTCCGCCGTCGACGCACTGCGCCGCGGCGTCGTGGCCTACTCCGGGGTCGAGTAGGGGATCAGGCCG
Organism: Streptosporangiaceae bacterium; assembly: GCA_030045215.1. The sequence goes on from JASIBJ010000504.1 coordinate 1,169, forward strand.
TCGGTTTCGGACGCCGATCGTCACTCATCTCGCTGGGCCGGGTCCTCGTTGGCGCTGGCCGGTCCCTAGCTGGCCGCCGGCGCAAGCACCGGTAGGTCGTAGATCCGGCGGATGCTGCTTCCGAGCCGGGTGATATCCGCGCCGTAGACGTGGATGGAAATGGCCACGCAGTCCCGATGATTGCGGACGCGGTGGATGTCCCCGGGCGGGGCGAAGCCGCTGACCTCACCGACGTCGTTCTGGTTGCGGCCAACCTCCACCAGGTGCTGCTGGTCGGCGTCGAGGGCGTAGAGCTCCTCGTACTCGGCGCCCTGGACGACGCCGAACACGCACCAGGTGACGTGATCATGGACGGGCGTCACCTGGCCGGGGCGCCAGACCATCGCCGTCACGGAGAACGAGCCGTCCGGCTCGACGTGCAGCACGTGGCACCGGTAGTGGTCCGGCTCGCCCGCCCGCTCCTCGTCGGTCAGGATCCCCGGCTCCGGTAGGTGCTTTCGCAGCTCGGCGGCCACGAGTTCGGCGGTCTGCTGCCAGTCAGCGTGCTCACGGGTAGCGGCCCTGATGCCGGCGACCAGGTTCGCAGGACACCGGCTGCGGACCGGCATGATTACCGTCATGGCTGAGCCTCCTGCCGCTCCTCGTAGCGATCTTCCGAGCGGTACTCAGCCTAGGGACCGACCGGGCTCGGGCTCCAATGCCAATAACTCATAGATCCATAGAGGTTAGGTATGAATTACGAAACCCCAGGAGCAGGGGGTTGCGGCTGGCCTGATGCGGCAGGATGCGGCCATGGGGTCGCTGATGCTGCTGGACACCGCCTCGATGTACTTCCGCGCCTTCTACGGCGTGCCCGAGACCATGACCGCGCCCGACGGCATGCCGGTCAACGCGGTCAGAGGCCTCATGGACATGATCGCCAGGCTGGTGCGGGCGCGGCACCCGGCGCGCCTGATCGCCTGCCTGGACAAAGACTGGCGGCCCGCCTTCCGCGTCGCCGCGATTCCGTCCTATAAGGCACACCGGGCGAATCCCGACGGTTCCGAGCAGATTCCGGCCGCGCTGCTGGCGCAGGTCCCCGTGATTTTCGAGGTGCTTGAGGCGGCGGGGGTGGCCATGGCCGGCGCGGCTGGCTACGAGGCCGACGACATCATCGGCACCCTGGCCGCCGCCGCCGGGCAGCCTGTGGAGGTCGTTACCGGGGACCGCGACCTGTTCCAGGTCGTGGACGATGCCCGGCAGGTCTCGGTGGACTACATCGCCAGGGGAGTGGCCAACCTGGAGATCGTGGACGAGGCGGCGGTGGCCGCGAAGTACCACATCCCCGGCCGGTCATATGCAGCATTTGCCGCATTGCGTGGCGACCCAAGCGACGGGCTTCCTGGCGTGGCCGGCGTGGGTGAGAAGACCGCCGCGGCACTCGTCCGCGTGTTCGGCTCGGTCGAGGCCATCGTCGCGGCGCTCGACGCGGGGCATGGCGGCTTCCCGGTGGGCAGCCGGGCCAAGGTCGCCGCCGCCCGGTCGTATCTGGAAGCCTCCGTCCCGGTCGTCGCGGTCGCGATCGACGCCCCGGTCAAGCCGGAAGGCGGCTGGCTGCCCTCGGTGCCGGCCGACCCGGCTAGGTTTGCCGAACTCGACGAGCGGTACGAGCTGGGCTCATCGGCCGGCCGGCTGCTGTCGGCACTGGCGGCGGGGCCTTCCTAGCCGTCGCTGCCCGCTAGCGCGGCGTGACGAAGGGGCGCGCCGGGTCGAGCACCTGCAGAGCCACCACGCAGGTGTCGTCCTCGGCGTGAGTGCTGCCGAGCGCGGCCAGCGCGGTGCCGATGACGAGGTCGGGATCAGTGCTCTGCCCGACCGCCTGCAGCAGGATCTCCAGGCCCTCGTCGACGGCCCGGTCCCGGCGCTCGACCAGCCCGTCGCTGTAGAGCAGCAGCAGGTCGCCCGGCTCGAGCTGGACCGTGGCCGTGGCGTAGCCGCGACTGCCTGCGCCGAGCAGGATGCCGTCGGGCTGGGGGAGCGGCCTCGCCCGCAGGCCGCGGATGAGGACCGGCGGCGGGTGGCCGGCCTGGGCCCAGGTCAGCATGCGGCTGGCCGGATCGAAGTAACCGGCTATGACCGACGCCGTGTGCTCGTCGTCGACGTGGCGGACCAGATCGTTCAGCCAGCCGACGAGCTGCTCGGGCGGAGCGCCGGTGATCGACAGGCCGGCCAGGGCGCCGCGCAGCCTGGCCATCCCGGCGGCCGCGGGGAGCCCGTGCCCGGCCACGTCCCCGATTGCCAGCAGCACCCGGCCGTCGGGCAACTCGGCCGTGATGTACCAGTCGCCGCCCACCCGCGTTGCGCTCGACGCCGGCAGGTACCTGACCATGGCCCGCAGACCCGGCAGGTCGAACGGCTCGTCGTGCAGGGGCAGGATGGCCCGCTGCAGCTCGAGCGTGACGTGCCGGTGCATGGCCAGCTCGGCCGACAGCCCGGACTGCGGGCCCTGCTGAGGGATCGCAGCCGCGAGCTCGGGATCGAGAGGAGCGCCGGCCGCCGACTGCGCTGCTGCCCCGTCGGGACGCGCCGACAACGCCGCCGTGTCCCGGCGGCTGGCAGCGTCCTGCACTGTGTCTGTGGTCAGCATGGTTCAAGTGAACTACATTGCCGTGCATTTAGCCTGCGGCATGTCCTGCCGCTCTGTCTAGGTGCGGCCCGAGTTCGCCGGGATGAGATGATGCGCGAGCAGGCAATGACGCTCGCGAGCTCGATCGCTGGAGGACACCATGGCGCATGATCCGGCCGGAACAAATCTGTACCCGCCAGCCAGGCTCGGCGAGGTTAAATCCGCGGTCGCCGCAGCCGGGCTGGGCGCGCTGCTGCTGACGCCCGGCCCCGACTTGCGGTACGTGACCGGCTATGACGCGCACGAGTCGGAGCGGCTGACGTGCTTGGTGGTACCGGCCGATTCCGATCCCGTGCTCGTGCTGCCACGGCTGGAGTTGCGCGGGGCGCATGCCT
>JASIBJ010000505.1 GCA_030045215.1 Streptosporangiaceae bacterium
ATGTCGCCGGTCGCGACGATCAGGTAGATCCACGGCTTGCGTGGCTCGGAGGTCTGCGCGATCATCCGCTGCCGCTCGACCCGGTTCGCGTCGATCCGGCCGAAGCCCACCGCCAGCGCGGCGTTGGCCGCGGCCCTGGCCGCCCGCGCGTCGTCGCCCGCCGGGATCCGGAACCTCACCCTGCCGAGGGCGGCGGCCTCGGCCAGCGTGACCAGGTCGGGGTAGCCGCCGGTCAGCAGCGCGTCCCAGGCCGGCAGGGCCACGCCGTGCTCGAGACCGGCGGTTTCACGGACGGCATCGACCAGCCGGTTCACCCATGGCATGCCGTCGGCGTCCGCGCCCTGGAGTCCGGCCAGCCGGAGTACAGCGCGTTCCACCGAGACGGTCGTATGCGTCCTGGCCATCTCCACGATTGGCTGGCCGGCTCGAGCCGCCAGTTCGCGGGCCTGGCGGACGAGCGCAGGGTCGAGGTTGAGTCGGGTCTGCATGGCTCGGCTCCTACTCAGAAAGGTCGTCAATGCGGCGCTGGAAGATGTCCCTGACACCAGGCTCGCTCCGGATGAGCTCGATGGCCAGATCTGCGTGGCCGGGAACGTACCCGTTGCCCACGAGCATGGTGACGTCGGCGGCCACGCCCTCGGCGCCGAGCGCGGCAGCGGTGAAGGAGGTGGCCATGGAGAAGAAGATGACGGTACCGCCCTGCGCGGTCGCCAGGATCGCGCCGCCCTCGCAACCGGGCACGTCCACGCACACAACCGTGACGTCGGCCGGGCCGCCGGCCGCCTCGTGGATCGCCTCCGATACGCCGACCGGGTCACGGGCATCGGCGATGACGACCTCGTCGACCAGGCCATGGCGGCCGCCAGGCCCGCTGGCCTGGCGCAGGATCAGCGCCTCGGCCTCGTACGGCACTACCCCGACGATCCTTGCTGCGCCCGCCTTCCTGGCGGCGGCCGCGGACAGTGACCCGCTCTTGCCGGCCGCGCCGATGATCGCCACGACCGGCTCCTTCGCCGGGCTCGCGCTCACCACCCGGTGGGTGAGCGCCGGAGCTCCGCACACGTCCATGACCGCCAGCGCCAGCTCGGCAGGCATGTCGTCGGGCAGCTTCGCCGCGATCGACCGGCCGAACAGGATCGCGTGACCGTCGCACGGCACCTGTTCAGCCGTGCCGTCCCACCGGCTCAGCCCGTCGGCGATTACGAGCGGGGTCAGGCTGAGCGAGACCAGCGTGGCGATCTTGTCTCCGGGCTGCAGGCCGAGCGGAGAGGCAGGCCCCACCTCCTCGACCGTTCCGGTCAGCATGCCGCCCGAGCCTGTCACCGGATTCTGCATCTTCCCGCGGGTGGCGACGATGTCGAGCACGGCCGACCTGATCTTGCCGGGGTCGCCGTCGGTAGCCTCGGAGAGCTGCCGGAACGACGCGGCATCGAGATTGAGGCGGTGCATCCGGACCCGGGTCTCGTCCGGCCAGATCTCCGGCCTGGCGTCGAGGCGCCAGGCCGCCTGCGGCAGCACCCCCGCGGGTTCAAGCACGCGGTGCAGCCCGAGCGGCGAGCCAGGGCCGTGTTGATACGTGGCGGGCGCCTGGCCGGAGTCGGGCCGCAGCTGGGTCACGGGGGAAGGTCCTTCCGGCTCAGGCGATTCAGGAGTCTGCGTTGGTGGGGGAACATGAGTAATAGGCGCTTCGCGAGGAACGCGAGGTGCTGCAAGGGTAGCGTAAGTATTCGATAGAATTTATTGTCTATCACTATACAAGCAGGATGTTCTTGCGTAACGTTCCGCGAGCTGCGGGCTATCGACCGGTAGCGCGCATCAGGGAGGCAGGTGCACCATGATCGACCAGCCGTACGTCTACCGGCATCGCGAGCTGGTTGAGCCAGACTGGCGACGCCTGCCTGGATGGGCCGGGGTGACCACGCAGGAGTGGGAGTCTGCGCAGTGGCAGCGGGCGCACTGCGTCAAGAACATTCGCCAGCTGCGCCAGGTCATGGGCGGCGGCTTGGACGAGAGTTTCTACGCCGACCTGGCGCGTGACCAGGCCGAGCGGGCCACTATGTCGATGCTTGTGCCGCCTCAGATGATCAACACCATGGTGCCGGGGCTGGCACCGTCAGATCCCGGCTTCACCGATGCGTTCTACGCCGACCCGATCCGGCGCTACATGATCCCGGTGTTCAGCGATCGCCGCACCGACTGGCCCTCGCATCCTGAGGCGTCGCGGGACTCGCTGCACGAGGCCGAGATGTGGACGGTCGAGGGGCTGACCCATCGCTACCCGACCAAGGTACTGGCCGAGCTGCTGCCGACCTGCCCGCAGTATTGCGGCCACTGCACTCGGATGGATCTGGTCGGTAACCCGACCCCGATCATCGACAAGCACAAGTTCGAACTCGGCCGTGACGACCGGCTCGGCGCGATGCTCGAGTACCTGCGGGCCAACCCAGGCGTGCGGGACGTCGTGGTTTCGGGCGGCGACGTTGCCAACTTGCCCTGGCCCCGGCTTGAGTCCTTCGTCGACCAGCTGCTGGACATCGAGAACATCCGCGACATCCGGCTGGCCACCAAGGCGCTCATGGGCCTGCCGCAGTACTGGCTGACGGACGAGGTACGGGCCGGCATGGAGCGGCTGGCTACCACCGCTCGCCAGCGCCACGTCAGCATCGCGATCCACACGCACGTGAACTCGGCCCAGTCGGTGACTCCGCTCGTGGCGGACGCCGCCAAGGCGATGCTGGCGACGGGCA
>JASIBJ010000051.1 GCA_030045215.1 Streptosporangiaceae bacterium
GGGTCGGCGCGACTTCTGGCAGGTGACGCGGGCCACAGCCGAGCGCGGCAAGACGGTGCTGTTCGCTACCCACTACCTGGAAGAGGCGGACGCCTACGCCGACCGGATCGTGCTCATGGCGCGCGGCCGGATCGTCGCCGACGGCCCGGCCACGGAGATCAAGGCCCGTGCGACCTCGCGCGTCATCCGGGCGACGATGCCCGACGCGGATCTCGCGTCGCTGCGCGGGTTGCCGGGGGTCGTAAGCGCCGAACGGCATGGCGGCACTGTCGTGCTTTCGTGCTCTGACGCGGATTCCGCTCTGTACGCCCTGCTCGGCAGCTACCGCAGAGTGCGGGATATCGAGGTCGGGGGCGGGAGCCTGGAGGACGCCTTCCTTGAGCTGACTGCCGAAGACGACCGGGGCGAGGCAATTGCCGAGGAGGCAACGATATGAGCAGCGCCATGCACTACCGCTACGAAATCCTTCGCACCCTGCGCAACTGGAGGTTCTTCGCCATCACCCTGGCGCTGCCGTTGGTGATCTTCTACGCGATCGCCTCGGCAAACCGCCATGCCCACACCGATGGAATCGCGTTCCCGCTCTACTTCATGACCGCCATGGCCGCCTACGGCGCCATGTTCGCGTCGGTCTCGCCGGGCGGCCGGATCGCAGCCGACCGGGCCAGGGGCTGGACCCGCCAGTTGCGGATCACGCCGCTGCGGGCCCATACCTACGTCATCTCCAAGGTGCTGAGCACCTACTTGATGGCCTTGCCTGCGCTGGCGCTGCTGTTCCTGGCCGGGGTGACGCTCGGCGTGCGGCTGGAGGCGACGCACTGGCTGGCGATGGCCGGGCTTTTGGTGATCGGGCTGGCTCCGTTCGTGGAGATGGGGCTCATTGCCGGGAACCTGGCGCCGGTGGATTCCATCCCCCCGATCGTCGGCGGCATCGTTGTCCTGTTCGCCCTGCTGGGCGGCGTCTTCGGGCAGATCTTCAACGGCGGGACGATGCTGACCATCGTCAAGGTGCTGCCGTCCTACTGGCTTGTCCAGGCCGGCAAGGCGGCACATGGCGGCGGCAACTGGCCGCTGGAGGGATGGATCGTCGTGGCAGCATGGGCCGTCGCCCTCGTTCCGTTCGCGGTGTTCGCGTTCCGGCGGTCGTCGAGCCGTGCCTGAGCGACCGTCGGACCCGTTAACCTCGACAGACGTGGACATGCAAGTCGAGCCGGCCAGTCCGGCGGAAGCCGACTGGCTGGCTAGCCAGCGCCAGTGGACGCAGGGCTGGCGGCGGATGGCCTGGGTCGCGGTTCCGCTCGTCTACCTGATCTACGTAGCCGGGGCCGTGGACGGTAATTCTCACGGCGCCGCAGCGGTCTGGGGCTATGCCATCCTGGCCGCGTTCGCGGCGTGCTGGCTCGCCGCGCCCCTGCTGCTGGTGCCGGGCGCGTCCGGACGGCGATTCTGGATCTTCTACGCCATCGCCCTCGCGATATCCGTCGCCGAGCTGCCGTTCGCGCGGGCCGCCGCGTTTGTCTTGGGCCTGTTCATCGCGATGATCACGGTCGCCCGGCTTGGCGCTCGCTCCGCCCCCATCGTCGTCGGGCTCGCGCTGGCGGCGCTGCTGGTTCCGGTCGCTGTCCCGTCCTGGCACGTGAGCCTGGCTAAGTCGCTGGGGAATTTCACGCCGGTCGCGATTCCGGTCGCCGCAGTTGTCACCTATGCCGTGCTGCGGGTCATGAGAGGCAACCAGGCGCTTGCCGACGCCCGGGCCGAGCTCGCGAAGCTGGCGGCGGAAAACGAACGCATCCGGATCGCCCGCGACCTGCACGACCTGCTCGGACACTCGCTGACCACGATCACGGTCAAAGCCGGGCTGGCTTGCCGGCTAGGCGCTACCGATCCCGCGCGCGGGTTCCGGGAGATGGCCGAGGTTGAGACGCTAGCCCGGCAGACGCTCACCGACGTCAGGGCCGCGGTGGCCAACTACCGCGATGTCACGCTCACCGGCGAGCTCGCGGCCGGCCGCGAGCTGCTGCGGGCAGCGGGAATCGCCGCCGATCTTCCGCACGCCGTTGACGTCGTCGATCCCGATCATCGCGAACTGTTCGGCTGGGTTGTGCGTGAAGGCCTCACGAACATCGTCCGCCATGCGCACGCGAGCACCTGCGCGGTCCGGCTGTCGGCATCCTCGGTCGAGATCGTCGATGACGGCATCGGCAGTGCGGCCGAGCCAGGTAAGCAGCCAGGTAACGGACTCAACGGCCTGCGGGAACGGGTGGCGGCGGCCGGCGGCGTAGTCGACACCGGCCCGCTGGAGCCGCACGGGTGGCGACTTCGGGTCTGTGTCGCGTCCGAGGCCGCGTGATGGTGCGCCTGCTGCTTGCCGACGACCAGACGCTGATCCGGCGGGCCCTCGCGGTGATGCTCGAGCTGGAGGCGGACTTCGAGGTAGTCGCGAGCGTCGCACGGGGCGATGAGGTGGTGGCTGCGGCCCGGGCCCACCACCCGGACGTCGCGCTGCTCGACATCGACATGCCGGGAATCGACGGCCTGGCCGCGGCGGCCGTCCTCGCCCAGGAAGTCCCTGAATGCCGCTCGCTGATCCTGACCACGTTCGGGCGTCCTGGCTACCTGCGCCGGGCCATGGAGTCTGGCGCCTACGGATTCGTGGTAAAGGATGCGCCACCCGAGCAACTCGCCGAAGCCATCCGGCGCGTCGTTTCTGGCGAGCGCGTGGTCGATCCGGCCCTGGCCGCCGCGACCCTCGCCAGCGGGGTGTCCCCGCTGACCGGCCGCGAGCGGGACGTGCTCGTCGCGGCGCGCGCCGGAGCGACCGTGGCCGACATCGCGGCCCGCCTGTTCCTGTCCGAGGGAACGGTCCGTAACTACTTGTCGGCGGCGATCGCCAAGACCGGTACCCGCAACCGGGCCGAGGCCGTCAAGACGGCCGATGAGCGCGGCTGGCTATAGTCGGGCGAGTTTCCGAGGACAATCCGGGATCGCGCAACCTTCCGGCGGCGCTGGTTGTCTATATCGTGTGCCGGCCCCGGAAGGCTCAGGGATGGACCCCGTCGTCGCAGGTGACTCCGCGCTCCCGCGGGCGCCGGACCCAGCCGTCGACACTCGCGACGCGCGGATCGGCCGAACGGTTCAGATCGAGGCCCTGTACGCGGCCCATTATCAGCCGATGCTCCGGATGGCCCTGCTCCTGATGGGCGGCGACGCGTCGGCCGAGGACGTGGTCCAGGAAGCATTCGTCCGCGTGTACGGGTCGCGGTCGAACATCCGCGATCCAGATCGCGCGGCCGCCTACCTCCGGGTCACGATGATGAACCTGGCGCGCAGCGCTCTCCGCCGACGATTGCTTGCGGCCCGCCATCCTCCCGCTCTGCCGACCGATGCGAGCACCCCGGAGGAACGCGCGATCGCCGCGGTTGGCGGTGCCCTGGTGGTGCGGGCGCTCCGGCAGCTTCCGCGGCGACAGCGGGAGGTGGTCGTCCTGCGTTACTACGCCGACCTGTCGGTGGTTGAGACCGCGCGGGCATTGCAGATCAGCGAGGGCGCGGTCAAGTCCTATGCGTCGCGCGGGCTGGCGCGGATGGCCTTGCTGCTCGAGGATCTGAGATGACCGGCCGGCCGCTCAGTCCCGACGACGCGCGCAGGCTACTGCACGAGGCGGTAGCCGCCGTGCAGCCGGGCCCGGATGCCGTCAGGCGCCTTCATGACGGCTATCAGCGGCGCAGGAGGGCGCGCAGGATCCAGGCTGCCGTGGCCGGCGTCGCGGTGATCGCCTGCGCCGTAGCTGCCGCGATAGTGGTGCCGCTGATAGGGCAGCCGAGCCGGCCGGGCCGGCAAGTGACGACCCAGAAGGGTCATGCGCCGTCAGCCGAGGCCGTGGCCGCGGCGATCCGGGCCGGGCAACGGGCGGAACGTGAGGACTCGGGCGCCCCGGTGGGCCAAATCGGGGTTCTCGGGCCTGAGTCGGCCTGGGTGCTCGACGGGAACGGGCTGTTCACCACCGCTGATGGCGGCGCGAGGTGGGCCAGCGTGACCCCCCCAGTCAGCGACCCGCTCGCGAACATCCTGTGCGTGACCTTCAGCGGGCCGCAGGATGCCTGGGCTATCGTCGTGCACCCCGAGTCGGCCACGATAGTGAGCATCGACCGCTCTACCAACGGGGGGCGCTCATGGCGCATCTTCTCGCTGCCGGGGGCGGGGAGTTCCATCATGTCCGGCAGCATCAGCTTCGCTAACTCCGCCGATGGCTTCGCTGCGTTCACCGTGTATCAGCAGCCGCACGCGCTGCTGTTCGCGACCAGTGACGGCGGCGCGAATTGGCACCTGGTATTGGCTACGGTCCCCGCGCTCGGCGGCGGGATCGAGTTCACGAGCGCGGCCGATGGCTGGGGAATCTCCGACTCGGGACGGCTGTACCAGACCACGGACG
>JASIBJ010000506.1 GCA_030045215.1 Streptosporangiaceae bacterium
CGATGGGTTGGTGCACTAGATGTGCTTTGTCCGACTCGGCCAGCCGCTAGGGCAGTCGGCTCGGGATTCCGGTGGCTGGTGGCCGTGGCTGGCGGGAGGCAACCGTAGATTGGCCTTATGACGGGCGGCGGCGGGGCGGAGACGGGGTGGCCGAGGCCGGGTCCAGGTGCGAACCAGCCGGACCGGGCAAGCCAGCGCCGCCCGGCCGCCTGGCCCCCCGCGCCTGGCCAGCCAAACCAGCCGCGCTGCCTGGTCATGGGCGTCGTCAACGTCACACCCGACTCGTTCTCGGATGGCGGCGCGTGGCTGCAGCCAGCCGCCGCCATCGCGCACGGCCTGGAGCTCGCCGGGCAGGGAGCGGACATCATCGACGTCGGCGGCGAGTCGACGAGGCCAGGTGCCCAGCGAGTTCCGATGGCCGAGGAACTCGACCGGGTGATGCCGGTGATCGCCGCCTTGGCTGCCGCAGGCAGCTACGTGAGCGTTGACACCATGCGAGCGGAGGTCGCCGGCCTGGCCCTGCAGGCAGGTGCCAGCATGGTCAACGACGTCAGTGGTGGCCTCGCCGACCCTGACATGGCCGGTGTCGTGGCCGCGGCCGGCGTGCCGTACATCATGAACCACTGGCGCGGTCATAGCTCGGACATGTACGGGCCGGCCACCTACGCCGATGTCGTCACCGAGGTCAGGGACGAACTCGCGCTCCGGGTGAAGGCCGCGGTGGCGGCCGGGGTGGACCCCGCCCAGATAGTCGTTGACCCCGGTCTCGGGTTCGCCAAGCGACCCGAGCACAACTGGGCCCTGCTGGGCAGCCTCGATCGGATCGGCTCCCTGCCCGGCCTCGAGACCCGCTTCCCGGTCCTGGTCGCCGCATCGCGCAAGCGATTCATCGGCAGGTTGCTCGCGGGACCGGACGGCGAGCCGCGGTCGTTTGTCGGCAGCGATGACGCCACGATCGCGATCACCGCGCTGGCCGCAGCAGCCGGTGCCTGGTGCGTCCGGGTTCACGTGGTACCGGGCAACATGGACGCCGTGCGGGTGGCCGCCCGCTGGCGGCAGACGGATCCGGCAGGCAGCAGATGACGCTTGACCGCATCGCCATCACCGGGCTGCGTGCGCGCGGCAGGCACGGCGTGTACGAGGATGAGCGGGCCGCTGGCCAGGAGTTCCTGGTCGATGCCACCCTCTGGGTCGACATCGCCGAGGCCGCGGCAGCAGACGACCTGACGAAGACCGCCGACTACGGCGTCATCGCCGGGCGACTCGCCCAGATCGTCGCCGGCGAACCGGTCGCCCTGATCGAGACGCTGGCCAGCCGCCTGGCGGTTGCCTGCCTGGCGGACGAGGCGGTGCGCGAGGTGGAGATAACGGTGCACAAGCCGCAGGCACCGGTTGGGGTGCCGGTCTCCGACATCTCCATAACCGTCCGCCGGAGCCGGGAATTGAGCCAACTGCGAAGCACCGCGGTGCCGGATAACGGGCCGGGTCGGCCGGTCGTGATTGCGCTCGGCAGCAACCTGGGCGACCGGCTGGCTAATCTGCAGCAGGGACTGTCCGCCCTGTGCGGGGCCGGCCTGGACTGCGAGGCGGTTTCCGCGGTGTACCAGACCGCCCCGGTCGGTGGTCCGGCTCAAGACGACTTCCTGAACGCCGTCCTGCTGGCGCGTACGTCGCTGTCCCCCGACCAGCTTCTCCTCCGCTGCCAGCGCGCTGAGGATGCACTCGGACGGGTCAGGACGGTCCGCTGGGGGCCGAGGACACTAGACGTCGACATCATCACCTATGGGCAGGAAGTCGGCAATGAGCCCGGCCTGATCCTGCCGCATCCGCGGGCGCACGAACGCGCGTTCGTGCTCGCGCCGTGGCTGGACGTCGACCCCGCCGCATGCCTGCCCGGCCACGGCCTCGTTCGCGACCTGCTGGCGGCGGTCGGCGACGATGGCGTGCGGCGGATGCCGGCGATGCGGCTAGTCTTGCCAGTAGAGGAGGCGGACATCTCGTGCGGATGACCCGGCCGGGCACGCTCGCGGGCATCTTCGCCATATGCGCGGTCGCAGCCTGGCTCGCCGTCCGGGAGACGTTTGCGAGCCTGCCGCTGCTTCCGATCTCGACGATCCCGGTGCTGCTCGCGCTCGCCCTGGGCGAGACGTTCGTGGCTCGGTATGTCCGCAACCGCCTGGCCGGCCGCGGGTCGGCCAAGCCCTTGGCGCCGATCGCCGTGGCGCGGCTGGTGGCGCTGGCCAAGGCGAGTTCGGCGGCGGCCGCCGCCATCGGTGGCCTGAGCGCGGGATTCCTCGTCTACGTGCTGGGGTCACTGGACAAGACAATCCCGGCCCGCGACGCCCGGGTGGCCGGGATTACCGTTGCTTGCGCTGCCGCACTGGTCGCGGCCGCGCTTTACCTCGAGCGCTGTTGCCGGGCGCCCAAGCCGCCCGACGACGACAACGACGACGACAAGTCCTACTTCGACCGGTGGTCGTGGCATCAGTGAGACGAGAGGCCAGTTGCAAGTGATCACCAGCATGCACTCGATCATCTACGCCAGCGATGCCGAGCAGGCGCGCGCCTTCTTCCGGGACGTTCTCAACCTGCCCGCCGTGGACGCGCACGACGGATGGCTGATCTTCAAACTGCCACCGTCCGAGCTCGCCGTGCACCCTGAGTCCGGCCCGCAAGCACCGAGCGGGCGGCATGAGCTGTACCTCATGTGCGATGACATCACCCAGACAGTGAACGATCTGACCGCCCGCGGAGTGGAGTTCACCTCGCCGGTGACCAAGACCGGATTCGGCCTGCTCACATCGATCCGGATACCTGGCGCGGGCGAGATCGGGCTGTATGAGCCGAGGCATCGGACGGCTTATGACCTCTGAGGCCTCATCGGGGCATGTGCACCCGGCCCAGCTGCGCGTCGGCGTGGTCGGCGCTGGCCGGGTCGGGACCGCGTTCGCCACGGCGCTGAGCCGTGCCGGGCACCGGGTAGTCGCCGCCTCCGCGGTCTCCCAGGAATCCCGCCGGCGGGTAGCGCGGTTTCTGCCTGGTACTCCGATCCGCCAGCCGGCCGAGGTGCTCGAGACGGCGGACCTCGTGCTCCTGACCGTCCCCGACGATGCGCTCGGCGGGCTTGTGTCCGGGCTCGCCGCCACCGGCGCGCCGCTCGCTGGGCGCATGATCGCGCACACCAGCGGCAGGCATGGCCTGGCCGTGCTGGAGCCCGCGACCAGGCTCGGCGCGCTCCCGCTGGCGCTCCACCCCGTGATGACGTTCACCGGACGGCCGGACGACGTGGACAGGATGGCGGGCATCTCCTTCGGGGTCACCGCGCCGCAGGCATTGCGACCGGTCGCCGAGGTCCTGGTGGTCGAGATGGGCGCGGAACCGGTGTTCATCGAGGAGGAGTACCGCGGGCTCTACCACGCGGCCCTCGCAGGCGCGGCCAACCACCTCGTGACCCAGGTCGTGCAGGCCTGCGACCTGCTGGCCAAGGCCGGCGTTGCGCAGCCCGCGAGGATGCTGGGCCCGCTGCTGTCGGCCGCGCTCGACAACGCGCTGCGCCTGGGAGACGCCGCCCTCACCGGCCCGGTGGCTCGCGGCGACGCCGAGACTGTGGCCACTCACGTCTCCGTCCTGCGCGACGCGGCGCCTGAGGCTCTCCCCTCCTACCTGGCGCTAGCCAGGCTCACGGCCAGCCGGGCGATGGCCTCAGGCATGCTGTCCGCGCCCGATGCCCGGCGGCTGCTTGACGTCCTGGCCGAGGTGCCGCGATGACCGCGGTGAGTGCGCCGCCGATCCCGATGCTGGCCAGGACGCGGGCGGGGATTGCGACGGTCCGTGCGGCGCTGACCGGGCCGGTAGTGCTGGTGCCGACGATGGGCGCGATGCACGACGGCCATCGCTCCCCCCTGCGGCTCGCGCGCGAACTGGCTGGCCCGGCCGGGAGCGTGCTGGTCTCGATTTTCGTCAACCCGCTGCAGTTCGGGCCGAAGGAAGACTTCGACCAGTATCCGCGCACGCTCGAGCACGACCTGGCCATCTGCGCCCAAGAAGGCGTCCAGGCGGTTTTCGCGCCCTCGCCGCGGGTCATGTACCCGGCCGAGCCGACCGTCACGGTCTGCCCTGGCGACCTCGGTCAGATGCTGGAGGGCAAGTCGCGGCCCGGCTTCTTCGAGGGCGTGCTGACCGTCGTGCTGAAGCTGTTCCAGCTGACCCAGCCGGACGCCGCAGTGTTCGGCGAGAAGGACGCGCAGCAGCTGGCGTTGATCCGGCAGATGGTCGCCGACTTTGATCTGGGCGTGCAGATTGCCGCCGCGCCGCTGCTTCGCGATCCGGACGGCCTGGCCGCGTCGAGCCGCAACAGCTACCTGACAGCGCAGGAACGGGTCAGCGCGCTTGCCCTGTACCGGGCGCTGAGCGCAGGGAGGACAGCCGGTCCGGAAGGCGCGGCTCGCGTGCTCGCCGTGGCCCGCGCGGTTCTGGCGGCCGCCGCGGCCGCCGCGCCGCCGGTGCTGCTCGATTACCTGGTGCTCGCCGAGCCCGAGAGCCTGGCCGCGGTCGGCCAGGGATACGCCGGTCCGGCACTCCTGCTGGTCGCCGCCAAGGTCGGCACGACCAGGCTGATCGACAACATGGAGATCATGGTGGGTGAATCGCGGTGATAAGTGGCCGGATGCTCGCGCCGCCACCTGGCTGGCGACGGGACGCGGACGTGGTCGTGGTCGGATCCGGCGTGGCTGGCGTCACGACGGTGCTCGCCATCCGCAGGACACTGCCGGACGCGCGGGTCCTGCTCGTGACGAAGTCGGAGCTTGACGACGGCTCGACGCGCTGGGCGCAGGGAGGCATCGCCGCGGCGCTCGGGCCGGGTGACACGCCCGAGCAGCACCTCGCCGACACCCTGACGGCGGGCGCGGGCGTCTGTGACGAGCGTGCGGTCCGGGCGCTGGTGACCGAGGGCCCGGACGCGGTCAGGCGGCTGATCGCGCTCGGCGCTGAATTCGACCGTGAGCCATCCGGGCCGCTGGCGCTGACCAGGGAGGGCGGTCACCTGCGCCGCCGGGTAGCGCACGCTGGCGGCGACGCGACCGGAGCCGAGATCTCGCGGGCACTCCTGGCCGCACTGGCCGACGCGCAGGCCAGCGCGGGCTTGGAGGTAATAGAGCATGCGCTCGCGATCGACCTCCTCCGCGCGGCCGACGGCCGCGCCGCCGGGATCACCCTGCATGTGCTTGGCGAGGGCGAGCAGGACGGCGTGGGTGCCGTGCACGCGCGGGCTGTTGTACTCGCAACCGGCGGATTCGGCCAGGTCTACTCGGCTACCACCAACCCGCGCGTCTCCACCGGAGACGGGCTCGCGCTTGCCCTGCGCGCCGGCGCGCGGGCAGCCGACCTGGAATTCATCCAGTTCCATCCGACCGTCCTGTGGCTCGGCCCGAGTTCTCACGGTCGGCAGCCGCTGATCTCCGAGGCCGTGCGGGGCGAGGGCGCGTTCCTCGTGGATGGCGCCGGCCGGCGGTTCA
>JASIBJ010000507.1 GCA_030045215.1 Streptosporangiaceae bacterium
TCGTCGCCGACGAGCTCGCAGCCGCGCAGATCCTCGCACCTGGACGGCCACTTGACTTCGCCCACCCGCTCATCGGCGAGGCGGTGTATGCGGATATGGCGATGGGTGCACGCCGCTTGGCGCATCGACGTGCCGCCTCGATCCTGGACCGCGCCGACGCTGCCGACGCCGTAGCGGCCCACCTGCTCATGACCGGCCCGGCCGACGACGAGTGGGTGGTGCGGAAGCTGAGCGCGGCGGCACTCGGCGCGCGAGAACGAGGCGCCCCGGAGGTCGCGGCCACCTACCTGCGGCGGGCGCTGGACGAGCCAGCCAGAGAGCGGGAGCGCGCCGGGCTGCTGCTCCGGCTCGGGGAGGCAGAGTGGTATACGGGCCGTCCAACCGCGATCGCTCAGCTCGAGGCGGCGGTCAGCGAGGCGAGCGACGTGACGACGCTGGCTTCGGCGGCGAGCGCGCTCGCCAACGCACATGTCCTGTCTGATCAGACCGACCAGGCAGTGCACGTGCTCCAGCAAGCCACCGACAGGATCGCCGCGGCCGATCCGCAGCTCGGCTGGCGGCTCAAGGGTGCCTGCGCGCTGGCAGGGATGGTGGATGACCGTACCGCCGCTTCCGCCAACGCCATACTGGAGCAGCTGCGTCCGAGCCTCGAGGGCCATGCGGACGCGCCAGTGCGGCTACTGGTTGCGTCGGCAGAGGCCGCGATGCGCCAGGCAGAGGCTGGCAAGGCGGCCGAGCAGATGATCGAGCGAGCTCTGGCGCGCCAGGCGGACCCGCCTCTGAACGTGTGCACCTCGATCATCGTGACGCTCATCGGTGTGGAGTCCTTTGGCACGCTACGGCAATTGTGCGAGGACATGATGGTCGCGGCGCGGCGCCGTTCCGCGTTGCAAGAGATGATCGGCATAGCCAGCTTCTCGGCTTGGGCGCTGTGCCGTATGGGCGAGCTAGCTGATGCCGAGGCACAGGCCAGGTGGGCGCTGGAACGAGCCACCGGTATCTACGCTGTCGATTCGCTCGCGCACCTGATCGAGATCTTGGTCGAACGCGACGCGCTTGACGCGGCAGAGGCCGAACTGGCTCGCATGGAGCCGCCGGTCACGTCGCACTCCATCATGGCGGCCACCTACCTGTTGGCGCGCGGCCAGCTTCGCGCCGCACAGGGCCGCGTGGCCGACGCGCTCGCCGACTTCCTTGCCTGCGGCCAGCGATGCCGTCTGCTTGGCATTGCCCTCGCCGTCTATCCCTGGCGTTCAGGAGCGGCGCTCGCCTATGCCGCGCTCGGGAACTCCGACGAGGCTCGTCGCCTGGCCAGCGAAGAAGTAGCAATCTGCCGAGCCTTCGGGCGGCCCCGCGCGCTCGGTGCAGCACTCCGTTGTGCGGGTGTAGCCGAGATCCTGCTCGGCAACGAGGACGGCGGGCTCGGCATTCTCAAGGAGGCGGTGACGGTACTGGAGGGATCGCAGGCGCCGGTCGAGCTTGCCCGAGGCCTGACGGACTACGGCGCCGCGCTACGACGGGTCGGCCGGCGCAACGAAGCGCGGGCGCCCCTTGAGCGTGGTTTGGATCTGGCTCACCACTGGGGCGCTCGCCGGATCGCCAGCCAGGCGCGGACCGAGTTGATGGCTGCCGGCGCGAAGCCGCGACGCGATGCGATCACCGGCCGTGACTCCCTGACCGCGGGCGAACTGCGAGTCGCCCGGCTCGCGGCGGTCGGCCGCAGTAACCGCGAGATTGCGCAGGCGCTCTTCATCACGACCAAGACCGCGTCCGCGCACCTCAGCAGGGCCTATCGCAAGCTGGACATCACCCGCCGCGAGCAGCTCGCAAGCGCACTTGCCGACACCAGGCCCGCCGTGCCGGGGCCGAGTTGAATGCAGGCTAGCTGAGGTCATTTCCTAAGGCGGTAACCGGCAAAGACAGGGATGGCTGCCCGATGTGCGACACCGGCACAGCTTGCAGACTGGATCCAGAGCCACCCGAGCGACGTGGGCGGCGGGACGCCGGGGAGCGGGGTCATGACCAGTGCCATAGCCGGGCCCAATGACAGAGGTGTGGAGCCATCGATTTTTCCGCTCATACCGGCGGTTACGCTACCGGATTACGTATTGCGCGATGCCCGGCAGCGCGGCGCCAAGCACGCGCTGGTCGACGGGGCTAGCGGGGCGGCGCTCACCTATGCGCAACTTTCCGCTCAGATGCCAAGGGCCAGCGCCGGCCTGAGAGCGCGCGGCATCGGCAAGGGCGACGTGCTTGCGCTCTGCGCGCCGAACAGCATTGAGTTCGTCGTCACGCTGCTTGCCGCGGGAACCGCTGGGATCGCCGTCACGACCGTCAATCCAGCCTGGACCGAATCGGAGATCTCCGGCCACCTCCGTCAGACCCGTACGCGGTGGCTGGTCAGCAGCGCCGATCTGCTGGCGGCCAAGCTGCGCGTACCGGCCCGCGAGGCTGGCATAGCCGGGTCATTCCCGATCGAGGGGCTGGCCCAGGCCGACATGGCTCCGCATGACGATGCGCGAACGGACCCGGCTGCGCCGACCGTGCCAGTCAGCGCTGGACAGACCGCGACGGAGCCGGCGCTCTTGCTCAGCTCCAGCGGCACAACCGGGCTGCCCAAGATCGTCGTGCTTTCCCACCGGAACCTGGTCGCGAGCCTGTGTCAGACCCGGCTGGCGCACAAGGTCACGGCCGATGACGTGGTGCTCGCGTCGCTCCCGCTGTTTCACATCTTCGCTCTGCAAGTCTCGGTGAACCTGGCGCTACTTCAAGGCGCCACGGTGGTCCTGCTGCCGCGCTTCGACCCAGGTTCGTTTCTCCGTGCCGTTCAGCAGTATCGCGTCACCAGAGCGGAACTCGTGCCTCCGATGGTCCTCGGCCTGGCGTCCAGTGACCTCGTGGCCAGCTATGATGTGTCGACCCTCCGGGTGCTGACCTCCGGCGCGGCGCCGCTCGGC